>JBKJOI010000348.1:0-5257 GCA_046595695.1 Haliangiales bacterium
AGCCGCCCGGGACCGTGAAGCTGTGCGGCTTGCCCAGCAGCGGCGCGTTGTGCGTCCACGGGGACGGCGCGCTCTGCGCCACGGCGGCGCGCGGCGGCGCGACCAGCGCCAGGGCGGAGGCCGCGAGCACGGCGGCGAACAGCTTCGGATGACGGATCGACATGACTGGCATTCCTCCCCTGGAACCAAACCGAAGGCGCAGACGCTCGGTCAGCGCGGAAGCGCCACGTAGGCGCCGAACTCGGCGATCTCGGCGTCGGCGGGCTGGCCCTTCTTCTTCGGGTTCGTGGCGGTGACCTGCACGTACACGCGCTCGCCGCCCGCGCCCGTCCCCGACGCGACCAGCACCACCTGCGCGGCCTTCTTCGAGGCACAACGGTAACGCACCGCCTGCGCGGCGCCCAGCACCGCGGCATCAGCCCGGGTGTAGGGAGCCTTCCCACACCGGGCCTTCACGGCCTCCTCGGCGGTCACGAAGGGATCCTTGCTGGCCGGCCACGGGCGAACGCGCACCTCGACTTCGACGCCGCGGTCGCTGCGGAAATTCGCGCGGCCGGGGCCGACCGCGGCGAGCTTCCAGCCCGGTGTCGTGGTCAGGCCCACGCCGCCGTACGTGGTCAGCTCGGTGGCGCCGTCGGACCAGCGGTCGACGCCCTTGTCGTCGAGCACCAGCGCCTGCTCGATCTCGAAGACGCGCGCATCGGCGCCGCTCTCGCCGCCGCGGCCGACCACGCGGAACTCGAAGACCAGCGCGTACTTGCCGCGCACGATGTGGTAGGTGCGCTCGATCGTGTCGCCGGTCTTGCGCTCGACCAGGAGCGCCTCGGCGCCGGCGAAGCGAGTCGACTTGGAGCGCCCGCCCGCCTGCGCGGTGCGCGCGTAGCTCCTGGCGTTCGCGACCGGGACGCGGCGGATGGCGACGACCGCCGCGGGTGACTCGTTGGTGCGCTCGAGCTGGTACTCGTCGTCGGCGATGGACAGCTTCCAGAAGCGCAGCGGCTTCACCTGCACGCCGAAGGCGCCGTCGGCGAGCAGCAGGTCGATGACCGGGACCGCACCATTCTTGGTGCCGAAACCGGCCCCGCCGCCCGGACCGTCGCGCAGGAGATCGCCGAGGTCACCGCCCGAGCCCGGACTCGAGCCGCCCGCCGAGCCGCCCAGGCCCGCGCCCGCGGCGCGCACGCCGCCGATGATCGCGGCGAGGTCCTCGACCGTCGCGTTCATGTCGGCGATGAGGCCCTCGCAGGTGAACAGGTACACGGTCGAGCTCGCCACCGAGACGACCAGCATCTCGCCTTCCAGATCGCCGCTGGTGCTCGTGCCGGAGAGGATCACGAGCGAGCCGGGCGCGCCGGCGAAGTCGATCGGCTCGGGCGCGGTGGCCTCGCGGTAGTGCTTCTTGCGCTTCTTCTCGTCGTCGACGAGCTTGTTCATCACGGTGCGCGCGTCGGTGCCGGCGGTGGTCTCGACGCCGACGATGGCCACGGTCAGGCGCTTCACCCGGCCGGAGGGCGGGAGAAACTCCATGCCCGCGTCGCTGGCGCGCGTGGTCCAGCCGCTGGGCACCGCGAAGTCGTGCGCGACGCCGCGGATCTTGCCGCGCGCCGTGCTGGCCTGGGCGTGAGCGAGAGCGGGAGCCGCGGCGTACGCGGCCATGACGAGGGCGGTCAGGACGATGGGACGAAAACGCACCGACTTCATCCTACCACGGGAATAAGCGGGGCTTCCGGCGTTCCACAGGCCAACCCGGAGGTCCTCACATGTCACGGCTCGCGATCCCGCCTTTCGTCTCGTCTTTCTCGTCGTTCCTTGCGGCGCTGCCCCTCCTGCTCGGCGCCTGCTCCGCCGCGACGCCGCTCGAGGGCGGCCAGGGCGCGCCTCCGCCGAGCGGCGAGCGCGAAGGCGCGCTGCTCGTGGCCGACGACGACCACCCGTGCGGCGACGTGCCGGTCGCGGCCGACGTCACCGTCGCCAACGGCAACCGGCTGCAGATGTGCGTGCTGCCCTCGGGCGTCGAGGCCTTCATCGAGACCGGCCCCATCGGCCGCGGCTCGGCGGTGAAGACGATGGCGCCCGCGCGCCCCGCCTGCGGCCTCGAGCTCCTGGTCGCGGTCACCGGCGACGACGTCCCGGTGCCGCGCGCGCTCGTCGACGCGTGCACCGACCTCGGCATCGCCGACGCCGCGCTGGCCACGCGCCTCGTGGTCGACGCGCCGGTCATCACCTGGCTGGGCGACGTGGCGGGCGGCAGCGAGCGCACCCCGCGCGCGAACTACTGCGGCAGCGGCGGCGCGGCGTCGTTCCAGTCGAACGAGTGCTTCCACTGCGCTCCGTACGACGACTGCGCCGACTGGTGCGTCACCGCGCTGTGGGGCTATCACGACCGCACCCTGGGTGGCGTGATGGGCGAGGAGGGCAACGTGGGCATCGAGACCACCGCGGCATGCACCGGCCAGGTCCATGTACGCGCCCAGTACGCCGAGGATACCGGCGACGCGTGGTCGACGAAGGTCAGCAAGGTGCTGAACGCGGGCACGTCGTCGACCTACGGCCTCATCTACCACTCCGTCGCGATCTTCGGACAGGACTACGATATCCGCCTGCGCGCCGAGTCGTTCTCGGGCGGCGGGGTGCACCGCCACTCGGGCTACTTCCTCGACGAGTAGGGACGATTCGAGCGGGGCGGGATAACGGTAGGTACCTAGAACGACGCGGCGAGCGCGGCTACCCGAGATCCGATCGACCGGGGCGCCGACAGCACCTTGTCGAGGCGCTGCTTCCACGCCGCGGCCTCGTACACGAAGTTGGCCGCCGAGCTGGCCACCTTGTGCGAGTGCGCGGTGTGGTGCAGCGTGCGGCGCAGCCAGGGCAGCTTGCTCTGCAGCGCCTGGACCTCCTCGATGGTCATGCCGACCTCGTCGAGGACCTTGGCGACCTCGTCCTTCGCGGCGCGGCGCGCCTTGAAGAGCATCATCTGCACGCGCGAGTAGACGTTCACGGCGCCGTCGCCGTTGGTCTCGATGGGCAGGAAGATGGCCTCGGGGTGCTTCTCGGTCACGATGCTCTGCACGCCGTCGGAGACGCCCGACGAGGGCATGCAGCCGAACGGCTTCACCGACAGCACCATGGTCGCCTTCTTGTGCTTGACGGTCAGCACTAGCTTGCCGACCTCCATGTGAGCCTCGCCGCCGCGCACGTTCAGGTTGTAGTACTTGGCGGCCTCGTCGGCGACCTCGTCCATGTTGGACAGGTGGTAGCCCTCGAGGCCGAGCAGGTACGCGAACGACTGGAAGATGCCGCGCACCGCCTTGTCGGCGAGCCACAGCTTGGCCAGCTTGCGCATCGCGTCGGCGGGCTGCTTGAGCGACTTGCGGCCCGCGTCGGTGCCGCGCAGGTACATGCGCTCCTTGGTGTCGTAGACGTTCTCCCAGATCATAAACAGGATCCAGGCGGCCACGAGCTGGACGTCGCACTCGGCGCCCTCCTGCTCGAGGAAGTGCTGCAGCTTGTAGTTGCCGTCGCCCTCGGTGGTCATGGCCCAGAACTCGCCGATGATCGACACCTTGGGCTTCACGATGGTGCGGTCGATCTGCACCGCCGCCATGACGCGGCGCACCTGCAGCAGCGCCGGAAGGATCGAGCGGCCCTCCGACAGCGCCGTGTGGATGATCTTCTTGGCGTGCGCGACCGCGCGGTCGACCGAGCCGGGCACGACCTCGTAGGGGCGTAGCCGGTACATGAGCGCGTTCAGCACGTCGCCGGTCAGGATGGCGGTGATGAGCGCCAGGAAGAACGCCGGCTTGAGCTCCAGGCCCTCGCCCTCGCCGGTGGCCTGCTTGAGGCCGCCCTGCTGCTGGAACAGCACCACGCGGAAGCCGTCGAAGCCGGCGTCACGCAGCGCCTTGCGGTACTCGGTCGCGTACATGCCGAAGCGGCACGGGCCACACGCGCCGGCGGTCAGGAACAGGTACTTGGCGTTGATGTCGGCGACCGACATGCCCTGCTCGTCGCGCAGGTAGCACAGGTACTTCACCAGGTTGCCGACGGTGAAGTAGGTCGGGTTGCACTGGCCGCGGTTGCCGAACTCCTTGCCGAAGCGGAGCGCGTTGTTGTCGGGGACGTCCATGCACTTGACCTTGTAGCCAAGCCCGGTGAGCGCGCCCTCGATGAACATGTCGTGCGCCATGGTCAGGCCGCAGACGAGGATCGTGGTGTGCGGCCGCTGCGTCGCGCTGAAGCCGGGCGCCGGTGCGTCGCGCCAGTGCTCCTTGCCGTCCTCGAGCCCGAGGCGCTTGCGCTCCTCGGCCTCGAACGCGGCCAGCTCGGCCTCGATGTCGATGTCGCTCGAGGGCAGCTTCTGGCTGCCGCCGAGGATGGGGAGACGGAAATTCTTGGAAGCGTTGTCGATGGTTTCCATTTTTCTCTCCGTCTTCCTCAGGCGCCCAGACGTTCGATTTTTTCGTTCTTCATGACACCCAGCCGGACCAGCCCCTTGGGCGTGGGCGGCGCATCCGCCACCCGCCGCGAGGCCTCGTACGTGGCCACGCGCGCCTTGATCTCGGAGATCTGCTGGGCGAGCGCGGGATCCTGCTCGCGCCGGTCGGCCAGCTGCTTGGCCTTGAGCTCGAGCAGCTCGGCCCGCTTCATGTCGATGCGGTAGCCGAGCTCGGCCTTCTTCTTGAACGTATCTTCCAGCCGCTCCTGGTGCAGGTTGAGCGCGTGGGTGTACGTCTTGACGCGGATCTTGATCGATCCGCCCGGCTTGTTGGCGTCGATGTCGTGCAGCGCCTGGTAGGGCGTCGCCGAGGTCGAGATGATGCCGTCGATGATGCCGTAGGTGGGCGCGTCGTGGCCGCACTTGAACGAGGACAGGTCGAGCACGACCACGTGCGGGTGACGTGAGGCGAACTTGGCCGCCCACACCTTCATGGCCGAGTTGGCCGAGTAGTTCTCCGGCCAGACGTCGCGGATGTCGAGCGGCGACTCGATGAGGCCCTTGTCCATGTCCTGCTTGAAGAAGCGCTCGAGGTACTTCTTGTCCTTGGGCACCGAGCGCATCGACAGCACCGGGTAGCCGAGGATCTGGAACTCCTCGAGCACGCCGTGGTTCAGGCCCGGATCCGAGTGGTACGGCCGCCCGATCATGAGCAGCGCGACCCGGTTCTCCTTCTCGACCTGGTCGAGGATGGCCTTGCCACGCGCCTGCAGGTCCTTGTCGAGCAGCTCCATGGCCTTCCAGGCCTGGTCGCAGGCGAAG
>JBKJOI010000686.1:0-8323 GCA_046595695.1 Haliangiales bacterium
CCGACCGTACCGGTCATCTTCACTGCGGCGAAGTACTAGGTGTGATGTCCGTACCTTGACACTCGAGGTAGCCTCGGCTCTAGTCCAAGCGTACGCACGGTTTCGTTCCTCGGGTAAACGTCGGGTCCATTTCCAGCATTGGGGGGCATCATGGCGGAGACAGTTCATCTCTTTCTCAAGGCGAACGGCACGGACATCCAGGGCGAGAGCACCCAGACCAGCCTCGGCCGCGAGAACACCATCGAGTGTTTGTCGTGGGAGGAGACCGTCTCGACCACGCGCGAAGGCGGCTCGGCGATCGCGACCGGGCGCCGCGCGCACGGCCCGATCATCTTCCGCAAGCGCATCGACAAGAGCACACCGCTGCTGATGAAGGCGCTGAGCGAGAACACCGCCCTCGAGGCCAAGTTCCAGTTCTTCCGCCCCAACCCGGCGGGCGACGGCACGACGGAGCAGTTCTACACCGTCGAGCTCAAGGAGGCGCGCATCTCCTCGATCAAGCAGTGGGTCGTGGACTCCCTCCAGCCCGCCGCTGAAGCGATCCCGCCGCTCGAGGAGATCCAGATGGTGTTCGGCCACGTCTTCTGGACCTACAACGCGACCGGCGTGCAGCACGAAGACAGCTGGAAGGCCGGCAAGTAGCGGCTCCCGGTGCGGCCCGGTCGGGGCCCGGGCCTGGGGCAGCAGCCAAGCGCATGACCCGCGGGCTCCTCTCCAGGCTGCGCTCGCCCACGTCGCGTCGCGACGACGTCTCCACGGCCGTCGTGGAGCACCTCAAGGTGCTCCTCAACACGCGCCATGGTGAGTCACCCGCGGCGCTCGGCTACGGCATCCCCGACTTCTCCGACGTCGTCCATGCCTTCCCGATGGCCATCCAGGTGCTGCAGCGCGCCATCCGGGAGACGATCCTCGAGTACGAGCCACGCCTTCGGCAGGTGCAGGTGCGCCACATTCCCACCGACGATCCGCTGACGTTGCATTTCGAGATCAGCGGCCGCCTCGAGGGCCAGCGCCTGCTCAAGCTGCAGACGCGCGTCAACGCCGGCGGTAAGCTCGACGTCTACTGATGTTCGCCAAGTACTACCAGAGCGAGATCCAGTACCTGCGCGAGCTGGGCGCCGCCTTTGGCCAGGCGAACCCCGACGTGGCGGGCCTGCTCGTCGAGCGGGGCGGCGATCCCGACGTCGAGCGGCTCATCGAGGGCTTCGCCTTCGTGGCCGCGCAGATCCGCGAGCGCGTCGACGACGCGGTGCCGGAGATCGCGGTCTCGCTGGCCGAGCTGCTGCTGCCGCACTACGTGCGCACGATCCCGGCTTGCTCGATCCTCGAGCTCTCGCCCATCCCCGGCGCGGTCCGCGGACGACAGCGCATCGCGGCGGGAGCCGAGGTCGCTTCGTCGGCCATCGACGGTACCAGCTGCCGCTTCCGCACCACGACCGACGTCGATCTGCTGCCGCTCTCGCTCTCCGAGACCGTGCTCGATCGCGTCGGCAGCACCGCGCCGGTGATGCGCGCGAGCTTTCGCATCACGGGCAAGGCGCACGGCGCGGTGTTCGTGCCGGAACCCTTGCGGCTGTTCCTGCACGGCGAGCCGCCCATCGCCGCGACGCTGTTCGCCTGGCTGGCGCGCCACGTCAAGGACGTCACCCTCGAGCCGGCCGAAGGACCGCCGATCCAGCTCGGGAAGTCGTCGCTGCGCTTCCCTGGCTTCGGGCCCGAGATGCCCCTCTTGCCCTGGCCGCGCCTCGCGCCGCAAGGCTACCGGCTCCTGCAAGAGCTGTTCGTGCTGCCGCAGAAGCTGCTCTTCGTCGACGTGACGGGTCTCGAGCGCGCCGCCGGCGTCGAGAGCGAGCGCTTCGACCTGGTCGTCACGTTCGACCGGCCGCCCGATCTGCCGGCGCGTCCGGGGCGCGACCTGCTGCGGCTCTTCTGCACGCCGGTCATCAATCTGTGGACCGCTACGAGTGAACCGCTCCGGCAGGAGGTCCCCGGCAGCGAGCATTTCCTGCGCGCCGCCGACGTGACGCCGCAGCACATGGAGATCTACTCGGTCGACGCGGTGATGGGCGCCCGGCCCGGGCGCCCCGAGCGGCGGCAGATCCCGCCGTTCGTCGACTTCACGCACGCCGCCGGCGCCGGCGGTGACGGACGCTACTACACGCTGCGGCGCCGCCGCTCGGTGCTCGACGACGCCATCGACACGCACCTGTCGCTGCTCACGCCGCGCGACATCGCGCCGCCGCTCGGCGAGGAGACGCTCTCGGTCGATCTCACGTGCACGAACCGCGGCCTGCCGGCGCGCCTGCGGGTGGGTGACATCAACCAGCCGACGCCGCTGTCGCCCACGACCGCCAGGTTCCGCAACATCAGCCCGGTCACCCGGCCGGTGCGACCGCCTCTCGGTGACGAGCTGCACTGGCGCCTGCTCTCCCATCTGGCGCTCAACCAGCGCTCGCTCGCCGACGCCGGGGCACTGCGCGCGCTGCTGTCGCTGTACAACTTCATCGGACAGGCCGATGAACAGGCCGGCCAGGCCAACCGGCTGCGCATCGATGCCATCCGCGAGGTCCGCTCGACGCCGGTGCGCCGGATCATCCAGGGCTCGCCGGTCCGCGGGGTTCGCTTCGCCGTCGAGCTGGACGAGAACGGCTTCGCGAGCCGCGGCGACGCGTTCCTCTTCGGCGGCATGCTCGACGAGCTGCTCGCCCAGCACGTCACGATCAACTCGTTCACCGAGCTCGTGATCCTGCTGCAACCCTCGCAAGGGGAATACACGTGGACGGCGAGAAGCGGTCGGCGGCCGATCGTCTAGCCGAGGCGCAGGTGCTGCTCGAGCACCTGCTGCCGGCGGCGCGCCACGGCTTCGTCGTGCTCGTGGGTCTCATCGAGCGGCTGCGCAACGACGCCGTCCGTGTCGGCGGGGCCGGGCCACCGGCCGGCGAGGCGCTGCGCTTCCGGCACGATCATGCGCTCGTCTTCCACCCGGGCGACATCTCGCGCGTGGCGCAGGCGACCTTGCCAAAGACCGGCCCCTTCGAGACCACCCCACTCCACCCGCTCGTCGAGGTCACGACCACCTTTCTCGGGCTGAGCGGCGCGGTGAGCCCGATGCCGACCCACCTCGCCGAGGAGGTGGCGAAGGAGGACCCCGATCACTCGACGCAGGGCGCGTTCCTCGACCTGTTCCACCACCGCCTGCTGTCGCTGCTCTACCGCCTGCTCGTGAAGTACGATCAGCCGCGCGAGTTCCTCGCCGGCGGGGCCGACGACTGGTCCCGGCGCGTGCTGGCGCTCGCGGGCATCGACGTGGAGATGGCGCCGCCGGTGCTGCCGCGCTGGCGTCTTCTGCGGCTCGCGCCGCTCCTGGCCACGCGGACGCGCAACGCCGACACCCTGCGGCTCGCGCTCGAGGACGTGCTGGGCGAGTATCTCGCCGGGGCGCAGATCACCATCGACGAGCTGATCGGCGCGTGGGTGAGCCTCGAGCCGGAACAGACCAGTCGCCTCGGTCAGGCGCACTGCGAGCTCGGCTCGAGCTTCCTCCTCGGCCAGCGAGTCTTCGATCGCGCGGGCAAGTTTCGCGTGAGCATCGGACCGCTCTCCAATGTCGCGTTCGAACGTCTGCGCCCCGCGGGCGATCTGCACCCGACGCTGCGTGCGGTCGTGGCGCTGGTGAACGCCGACCCCCTGGCCTACGAGCTCGAGCTGATGCTCGCGCTCCAGGAGACGCCACCCTTCTTGCTGTCCGCGAAGGGTGCGGCCCGGCTCGGCCAGAGCGCGTGGCTGGGCGGGCGTCGCCAGGAAGACGCGCGCATGGTCTTCGAGCTGGAAGGCTGAGCTCGGGTCTCGCGGCAGACGGTATGCGCTAGATCACGGCCGCACCGCTGACGCGGGCCAACCCGGAGACATGTAGGGTATCCTGCCTGCTCGTCGGGTCTTGGGTAGCGGAGTCCTTGGAACAACTTCAAGTAGGGTCCGACGAAGATGGCAGCACTGGGGGACATGCAGGCGTTCGAGCTGCGCGCGGGATCGTACGCAAACGGTGAGCTGCGCGTGGTGCGCTTCCACGGGCGCGAGGCGCTCTCGCAGCCGTACCAGTTCGACGTCGAGCTCGTCGGCGAAGCCGAGGAATCGCTGGACGTTCGCCCGCTCCTCGGCGCCGACGCACTCCTGATGGTGCGCTCGCCCGGCGGCGAGCGTCTGGTGCATGGCATGGTCAGCCGGATCGAGACGCTCAGCCGTCGCGCCGGCCAGCCCCGCTACCGGGCGCGGATCGTCCCAAAGCTGTGGCGGCTGGGGCTCGTGCAGCACTGCCGGCACTTCCAGGGTCAGACCGCGCCGGCGATCGTGCAGAATGTGCTGGACGAGAGCGGCATCACCACGCGCGTGGCGCTGTCGGGCAACTACGCGGCGCGAGAGATGTGCGTGCAGTACCGCGAATCCGACCTGGCGTTCGTGTCTCGCCTGCTCGAGGCCGAGGGCATCTTCTACTTCTTCGAGCACAGCGAGGACGGCCACGTCCTGGTGCTCGCGGACGCGGCCAACGTTCCCGCGCCCCTGTCCGACGACTCGCGCCTCGTCTTCCGCGAGCGCGGCGACAACCCCGACGTCGACCATGTGTTCGCGTTCGAGAGCCGGCAGACGCTGCGCACGGGCGCGGTGACGCTCGGCGACTTCGACTTCGTGCGGCCCACTCTGGACATGGCGGGGATCGCGAAGGCCGACACCGACGCCGACCTCGAGGACTACGAGCACCCCGGCGAGCACGCCACGCCCGCCGACGGCAAGCGGCTGGCGAAGCTCCGGCTCGAGATGCACCGGGCCCAGGTTGCCACCGCGGACGGCGCGAGCGTGTGCGCGCGGCTGGTGCCCGGCGCCACCTTCGATCTCGACGAGCATGGCAACAACTCCCTCAACCAGCGCTACCTGGTCGTCGAGGTGCAACACCACGGCATCGAGCCCGAGCTCGTCGACGCCGAGCAACTCGAGGGCAACCCGCCCTACCGGAATGACTTGCGCTGCATGCCCGCGGACCTGCCCTACCGGCCACCGCTGCGCACGCCACGGCCGGTGATTCCCGGCATGCAGACGGCGCTCGTCGTCGGCCCCGGCGGCGAGGAGATCCACACCGACGAGCACGGCCGCATCGCGGTGCAGTTCCACTGGGACCGCGAGAAGAAGGCGTCTTGCTGGATTCGCGTGTCGCAGGCGTGGGCGGGCGCCGGCTGGGGCGCGCTGTACTTGCCGCGCATCGGGATGGAAGTGATCGTGCGCTTCCTGGAGGGCAACCCGGACCGGCCCATCGTGGTCGGGGCCACCTACAACGGCGCGAATCCTCCGCCGGTGTCGCTGCCCGGCGACAAGACCAAGAGCGTGCTGCGCTCGGCGTCTTCGCCTGGCAGCGCGGGCCACAACGAGCTGACGTTCGAGGACGCCGCGGGCGCCGAGCAGATCTACGTGCACGCGCAGAAGGACGAGACCATCACGGTCGAGAACGACAAGAACCAGACGGTGGGCGGCTTCGAGTCGCTGAGCGTGAAGAAGGACCGCACGCGCGACATCACGGGCCAGCAGGCGTTGCATGTTGTCCTGGACGATGCCGCGCGGGTCGACGGCAACCAGACCATCACGGTCATGGGCAAGCGCACCGTCCATGTCGACGGCGGTCACAGCGAGACCATCGCGGGGAGCGCGACTGAGCTCGTCACGCTCGCGCGCAGCCTCAGCGTCACGCTCGCGTCCGCGGAGAGCGTCAAGCTGGCCAAGGCGCTCAACATCGGAGCGGCGTACCTCGTCGACGTTGGCGCGGCCGCTTCGCTGGTCGTCGGCGGCCTGCGCAGCCTCAACGTGGGAGGCTTCGCCACGGAGAGCGTGATCGGCTCGAGCTCGGAGACGGTCGAGGGCAACCGGTCCTCGAAGGTCGTGCTGGGCGTCAACACCGTCGCGGTCGAGCACGACTACAAGCGCAGCGTGCTCAAGAACGAGAAGCTCGAGGCCAAGGAGTGCTTCCTCAGCGCGGTCAAGGGCCCCGCCCAGCTCGAATCGAAGAAGATCGAGATCACCGCCGAAGAGCTCGCCCTCACGCTCAACGGCGAGATCGCGCTCATCATCAACAAGTCGGGGACGCTCAAGATCTTCGGCAAGAAGATCCTGATCGAAGGGGAGTCCGGCACCAAGCTGAAGGGCAAGAAGATCCACCTCAAGGGCTCCGGCTCGGGCTCGAAGAAGAAGGGAAAAGACGTCCTCGACCCGTCTGAGGCCACGAGCGGCCCCAAGGGAAAGGGTGGCAACGAGCTCCTGTCTCCCGACGACGCCAAGGGCTTCGAGGGCCTCGAGTACCAGAGCCGCGTGCTCAAGAAGGACATGGTCTGCTACCGCCTGCACGACGGTGGCAAGGGCGCCTATCCGCTCGGCAAGTGGGTCGGCAAGAGCCGCCCACCGCCCGGGCTGGAGGGTAAGCTGCGCTGCGCGCTCGATCCGACCTGGGGCAACGCCGCCACCCACGTGGCCAAGATTCATCTGCCGGCCGGCACCAAGGTCTTCGAAGGCGCCTACGCCGCACAGGGCGCCGGCGCCTACGCCAGCAAGGGCACCCAGCTGTGCGTCGCGCTGCCGAAGGCGCTGCGCGGCAAGGCCGTCGGCGAGTACCTCACCAAGATCGGCGTGAAGGTGATCCCGTGAGCCCGAAGAAACCCTACACCATCCTCGCGCGCCTCCATCGCGGCGAGGAGTTCGAGAGCGCGGACGAGGTCCACGAGTTCGAGGACAAGCTCGCCGACCTGGTGAGGCGCGCCATCATCGAGGTCGTTCCGGTCGTGAAGCACCGCTCCAGCCTCGACGAAGAGGCGTGGTTCCGTGACCCGCGCTCGGGCCTCGTCTACCGCTACGTGCCGCCCGATTTTCCGTCACGCGGACACTGGGGCCCGGTCGAGGATCCGAAAACGCCGTCCTACTTCGAGTCGCTCTGCGCCGATCCGTACCCGACCGAGGATCAGTACCGCGAGCTGGTGCGCAGGCTCGACGCCGCCTGGGCGGCGAAAGAGATCGAGTGCGCCCAGCTGAAGGAGCGCTACGAGCTCGAGGACGTCTTCTTCTACCACCCACCGACCGACGAGGCCTATGACCTCACGCTGGCCAATCTGTACCAGAAAGGCGGCTGCTGGATGAAGGTCTTCTACTCCAGGAAGAACGGCAACTGGCCCGACGAGAAGATGATCGTCGGGCCACCGCCGTGGCGTCGCGACCCGACCCACCCGCGCGCCCCCGGAGGTGCGAGATGAACATGAGCCTTGCGGCCAACCAGGCCCAGTTCGAGTTCGAGGCCGGACCGCACGGCGCCGGTGAGCTGGCCGTCGTGGGCTGGCAGGCCGTCGAGACGATCTCGCGGCCGTTCGAGCTCGAGATCGAGCTGGCCGCGAGCGACGACGTCGAGGTCGATGCCGCGCAGGTCGTCGGCCAGGACGCCCTGCTCACGATCCACCTCGACGCGAGCGAGCGGCGCTACTTCTCCGGCATCGTCTCGAGGATCGGCTCCTGGGACGCCGGCAGCGGCGCCGGCCGCCACCGCTACCGCGTCACCGTCGTCCCCAGGCTGCATCGGCTGTCGCTGGTCCGGCGCAGCCGCATCTTCCAGGCCGAGACCGTGCCGCAGATCGTCGGCAAGGTGCTCAAGGCCAGCGGCATCGAGCACAAGCTGTCGCTCTCCGAGAGCTACGGCGCGCGCGACTTCTGCGTGCAGTACCGCGAGTCGGACCTGGCGTTCGTGTCACGACTCCTCGAAGAAGAAGGCATCTTCTACTTCTTCGAACACGAGGCGGGCAAGCACACCATGGTGCTGGGCGACAACCCCTCGGTGCACGTGCCCATCCCCGGCGGCCCGCCCAGGCTCGTGTTCCGCGAGCCCAGCGGCGACATGGTCTCCGACGCGGACGCCATCGCAGGCATCGCGGTGGGCCTCGAGGTGCGACCGGGCGCCGTGGTCTTGCGCGACTACTCCTTCAAGAGCCCCTCGCTCGACCTGCAGGTCAAGCAGGTAGCCAAGGATGGCGACGACGCGCTCGAGATCTACGATTACCCGGGAGAGTACGTCGCCGCCGGCATCGGCAAGGGTCTGGCCAAGGTGCGCCTCGAGGAGCTGCGCCGCGACGCAGAGGTGGCGAGCGGCCTGTCGCATTGCCGTCGCCTGGTGTCCGGCTTTCTGTTCGAGCTGGACGAGCATCCGCAGGGCACGTTCAACCGCAGCAGGTACTTGCGGTTGAACGTGCCCTGCGGATGCTCGTCCAGCTCGAACAGAAAGCCGGACACCAGGCGACGGCAATGCGAC
>JBKJOI010000718.1:0-6456 GCA_046595695.1 Haliangiales bacterium
CCGGCAACAACGTCGACGCCTACGCCGACCACATGGCGCCTGACGGCTTCGGCGAAGGTGATCGCCGCGCCACGGTGACCGGGCCCGGCGTGTTCGACCGGATCTACGACACCCTGCGCGAGCCGCTCGCCGACGACGCGCAGATCCAGGCGTCGATCACGCAGATCTTCTACGTCACCAACTGGCTGCACGACTGGTGGTACGACTCCGGCTTCGACGAGGCCGCCGGCAACGCGCAGAACGACAACTTCGGCCGCGGCGGCGAAGGCGGCGACGTGATGCATGTCGAGGGGCAGGACAACGCGGTCGGCGGCTCGCGCAACAACGCCAACATGAGCACGCCCTCCGACGGCACCTCGCCGCGCATGCAGATGTTCCTGTGGAACGGCCGCGAGGAGCGCACCCTGGCCGTGCAGCCGATGGGCACCAACCTGCCCACCGGCACCGCGTCGTTCGGCCCGCTCGACTTCGACGTCACCGCCGAGGTCGCGCTCGCCGACGACGGCACCGACCCGAACGCCAACGGCTGCGAGGCGCTGGTCGGCAACGTGACCGGCAAGATCGTCCTGGTCGAGCGCGGCGCGTGCAACTTCGCCGTCAAGGCCAAGAACATCGAGCTCGCCGGCGGCGTCGCCGCGATCGTGATCAACAACGCGACCGGCAACCCGCCCGGCATGGCCAACGGCAACCCGCCGCAGGTGGTCACGATCCCGACTCTGTCGGTGACCATGGAAGACGGCGCCATGCTGCGCACCTCGCTCGCGACCGGGCCGATCTCCCTGCGCATCAAGCGCGCCTCCGAGGTCGAGCGCGACGGCACGATCGACAACGGCATCGTCGCGCACGAGTGGGGCCACTACATCCACAACCGCCTGGTCTCGTGCGGCAGCTCGCAGTGCGGCGCCATGGGCGAGGGCTGGGGCGACTTCATGGCCCTGCACCTGACGGTGCGCGCGGGCGATAACCTGCACGGCGTCTACCCGGCGGCCGCGTACTCGACCGCGATGATGGGCGACAACAATTACTACGGCATCCGCCGCGTGCCCTACTCGGTGGACTTCGGCAAGAACGCGCTGACCTTCAAGCACATCTCCAATGGCACCGAGCTGCCGACGACGCACCCGGTGATCACGCTGGGGCCCAACTCGGAGGTGCACAACGCCGGCGAGGTCTGGGCGACCATGATGTTCGAGTGCTTCATCGCGCTGCTCGAGGAGTCGGACGGCGCGACGCCGCGCTACACCTTCGACGAGGCGCGCCGCCGCATGTCCGACTATATCGTCGCGGGCATGAAGCTGGCGCCGTCGGCGCCCACGTTCCTCGAGCAGCGCGACGCCATCCTCGCCGCCGCCTCGGCCGCCGATGCCGAGGACTTCTCGGTGCTGGCGCACGCCTTTGCGCGCCGCGGCGCGGGCACCGGCGCGATCGGCCCGGATCGCGCGTCGACCGACTTCGTCGGCGTCGTCGAGAGCTTCGATGTGCTCGGCGACCTGCGCCTGCTCGACGCCAGCCTCGACGACTCGGTCTCGAGCTGCGACGACGACGGCCTGCTCGACGCGGGCGAGACCGGCACCCTGGCGGTGCACGTCATGAACCCGGGCGCAGAGACGCTCGAGGGCACCACCGTGAAGGTGACCTCGACCACCGCGGGGGTCAGCTTCCCCGACGGTGACACCGTCGCGATCCCGACGCTCGCGCCCTACCAGGTCGCCGAAGCCAAGCTGACCGTGGCGCTCGCCGACACCTTCGTGGGCCCGGCGAACATCGCGCTCGGCTACACCGCGGACAACACCGCGTCGGCCAACCCCACGGTCGGGGCGTCGATCGCGCCGCGCGCCGACTACGACAACCAGGCCGACGCCTCGGCCACCGACGACGTCGAGAGCGACGTGATCGTGTGGGACGTCGACGCGATCGGCACCACCACCGACACCTGGGCGCGCACGCTCGACGGTGGTGACTTCGCGTGGCACGGCCTGGCGCCGGGCGCGACCACCGATTCGAGCCTGGTCTCGCCCGCGCTCGTGGTCGGCACCACCGACCCGTTGGTGGTCACGTTCTCGCACCACTACAGCTTCGAGGCCGACGCGATGACCAACTGGGACGGCGCGATCATCGAGATCAGCCAGGACGACGGCGCCAACTGGATCGACGTCGCCCTCGCGGGCGCGGTGCCCGGCTACGGCGGCGTCATCGGCGGTGACTCGGACAACCCGCTCCTCTCGCTCACCGCCTTCGTGGGCAAGAACGCGTCGTGGCCCGCCGACGACCCGGTCACCCTGAGCCTCGGCACCGCCTACGCCGGCAAGACCGTGAAGCTGCGCTTCCGCGTCGGCACCGACGGCGCGATCGGTGACGAGGGCTGGTTCATCGACGACCTGGTGTTCACCGGCATCACCAACACGCCGTTCGCGCGCGTCGTCGACGACAACGGATCGTGCGGCGTGGGCCCGACCGCCGACGCCGGCGCCGACCGATCGATCTTCGGCGGCTCGGTCGCGGCGCTCGACGGCAGCGGCAGCGCGGATCCCGACGGTGACCCGCTCACGTTCGCGTGGACGCAGACCGCCGGTCCCGAGGTCGTGCTGTCGGGCGACGGCGTGGCCGAGGCGACGTTCACCGCGCCGCAGGTCACCGAGGCGCTCACGCTCCAGTTCCAGCTCAGCGTCTCGGACGGCACCACCGCCGACGTCGACACCGTGACCTTCCTCGTGCACCCGCCGGCGACGCCCGGCCAGCCCGACGAGGGCGACGGTGGCGGCTGCGGTTGCGCCGTCGGTGCGCGCAGCGGCGACCGCGGGCCGTTCGGCGCCGGTCTGGCGCTGCTCGCGAGCCTCGGGCTCGGCCTCGTGATCGTGCGCCGCCGCCGCCGCGGCGCGTAAGTCTCTCCCGCCTCCTCCCTTACCCCGCCAGGATCTTCCCCGGGTTGAGCAGCCCCCGGGGATCGAACACCTGCTTCATCGCCGTCATCAGGCGCACTTCCTCGGGCGTGCGCACGTAGCCGAGGAAGTCGCGCTTGAGCAGGCCGATGCCGTGCTCCGCCGAGATGCTGCCCTTGTGGCGGCGTACCAGCTCGAACATGTCGCGATCGGCGTCGTGCGTCCTGGCCAGGAACGTGGCCTTGTCGAGCGCGTCGGGCTTCATGATGTTGATGTGCAGGTTGCCGTCGCCGATGTGGCCGAAGTTGCAGATCTCCCAGTCGGGGTAGCGCGCCGCGTAGACGGCCTCGAGCTCCGCGCAGAATGCCTCGAGCGCGGCGACCGGCAGCGCGATGTCGTTCTTGTGCGGCATGCCGGTGGCCGAGAGGCTCTCGCTGATGCCCTCGCGCAGCGTCCATAGCTGGGCAGCCTGGGTGGCGTTCTGCGCGATGACGCCGTCCTGCGCCAGGTCACGCTCGAAGAGCGACTCGGTCCAGGCGACGATCGCGTCCTCGCTGGCGTTCTCGACCTCGACCAGCACGTAGCAGGGCGCGGCCTTCTCGAAGGGCGCGCGCACCTGGCGGTGGCGCAGCAGCCGATCCAGGCAGCGCTGGGTGAAGAACTCGAAGGCCATGAGCGTGAGGCCGCTCGTGCGCGCCTCGCGGAACAGGCGCACCACGCCGGGTAGATCGGGCGCGGCGAACAGCATGACGTCGAGCTTGCCGGGCAGCGGCGCGAGCTTGAGGGTCGCCTCGGTGATGACGCCCAGCGTGCCCTCCGAGCCGATGAACAGCTGGCGCAGATCGGTGCCGGTGTTGTTCTTCTCGAGCGCGCCGTTCAGCTCGAGCACGGTGCCGTCCATGAGCACGACCTGCAGGCCGAGCACCCAGTTGCGGGTGAGGCCGTAGCGGATCACCTTCACGCCGCCCGCGTTGGTCGAGATGTTGCCGCCGACGTGGCTCGAGCCCTTCGAGGCGAAGTCGACCGGCCAGGTGAAGCCCGACGGCGCGCAGTGCTCGTGGACCGCGGCGGTGACCGCGCCCGCCTGCACCCGCACCGTCGCGCCCAGGACGTCGACCGGGTCCATCCGGCGCATGCGGTCGAGCGAGAGCACGAGCTCGCCATCGCGCGCGACCGCGCCGCCCGCCAGCCCGGTGCGGCCGCCCGAGGGCACGACC
Organism: Haliangiales bacterium; assembly: GCA_046595695.1. GTDB lineage: Bacteria > Myxococcota_A > Polyangia > Haliangiales > SHYZ01 > JBKJOI01. The sequence goes on from JBKJOI010000718.1 coordinate 4,097, forward strand.
GCCACGCCCGCCTGGTGGCATGCGCGCAGGATGGTCGCGACCTCGGCGGTGGTGCGCGGGCGCGCCACCGCGCAGGGCGCCGGCGTGTAGACCTTTGTCCAGTCCTTCCCATAAGTCAGCAGATCGTTGGGATCGGTGGACAGCACGTCGCTGGCAGGATCGCCGTCGGGGCTGCCCGCGCCGAGCATCTCGGCGAGCGAATCGAGGAAGCCGAGCGGAAGGAGCGGCAACGGCGGCGGCGACATGCGCGGAATGTACGCAATGTGCCGGGTCGCGTCACGGGCGCGCTCCGCAAGTCGCGCGCCGTGCGCTAGGCTGCGGCCGTGCCTACCCCGACCGAAGCCGCCGCCGCCCACAAGCAGCTCATCGAACGCTTCTACACCGCGTTCCAGAAGCGCGACGCCGCCGGCATGGCCACCTGCTACCACGCGGACGTCACCTTCTCCGACGAAGCGTTCCGCGGGCTGCGCGGCGACCGCGCGCGCGGCATGTGGCGCATGCTGTGCGAGCGCGGCACCGACCTAGTGCTCACGTTCGACAACGTGACCGCGGACGCCGAGCGCGGCAGCGCGCACTGGGAGGCGCGCTACACCTTCTCGAAGACCAAGCGGAAGGTGCACAACGTGATCGACGCCAGCTTTCGCTTCCGCGACGGGCTCATCATCGAGCACCTCGACCACTTCGACTTCTGGCGCTGGAGCCGGATGGCGATGGGACCGGCGGGGCTGCTGTTGGGCTGGACGCCGATCCTGAAGGGCGTCGTGCGCAAGTCGGCGGCCAAGACGCTCGACGGCTTCCTGGCCGGGCGCTGATCGGGCGGAGGCTACCCGAGCATCGGCGCCGCGGGGCGCTCGTCGCGGCGGAGTAGGCTGCACCCCCGAGCAGCGTGACGAAACGTCACATATGGGCTGCCAGAATGACGCGCCTGAAAGTTGCCCGAGGCCGTCAGGCGGTGGAAACCTGGCGTCTGTGGCAGCCATCGACCGTGAATCGGTGTTCTCGGTCGCACCCGAACGCTTGAAATCACACGATCTCGGGAATGGCGCGTCGCTTGCTTCGTAGCAAGCCAGGTCGAACATGAGCCAAGCCGCCCGCAACCGTTCCTCGCGCCCCGCGCCCGCCCCTGTCGTGGACCACGACTACGCGTCCTTCGAGATCCTCTGCGGGGACGAAGTGGCGCACGCGCCCGACTTCTCGGCCGCCGAGCACGCCTTCTTCGCCAGCGGCGACGCGCTCGCCCACGACAGCGCCGCCTGGCGCACCGATTCGTTCGCGGATCTCGACAGCCCGGGCACCTCGCCGTCAGTGCAGCGCCGGACGACGGGCCGCCTCGCGGCCGTATAGTCGCCAGGCCACCACGCTCGCGCCGGCGAACGCGCCCAGCGCCACCGGCGACATCACCAGGAACACCATGCCGCGCGAGCCCGCCGGCCAGCCGAACGTGGCGGCGCCGCCGGCGAACCCCAGCGCCGCGCCCGCCAGCGTACCGAGCCCGAACGCGGCCAGTCCGCGCTGCCACGGGTACGCCTGGGCGCACGCGGGCGCGCGGTGCATGAAGCGGTACGTCCAGACGACCACGACCAGGCTCGCCAGCACCGAGCCGACCACCTGCAACCAGCGCGCGGCCGGCAGGCTGAGGCTACCGATCTCGAGCCAGTCGTAGCGATAGAGCGCGCTCGCCGGCCACATCCACGAGTGCGTGAAGCCGTCGAACAGCAGGTGCGAGTACGCGCCGACGAGCAGCGCCAGTAGCACCCATGCCGCGTCGCGCGCCGAGCGTGGCAAGCCGCGCGTCACGCAGAGTCGCGCCAGCGGCCAGCGGCCGGCCTCGCCGGGTAGCGCGCGCGCCAGTGCGGGCAGGAACAGCCCCACCGCCCAAGTGTAGAGCAAGAGGCCCAGCGGCGCCATGAGCAGCGGCCCGCCGGCCAGGTGCGACTGCGCGTTCAGCGGGTAGCCACCGACGACGAACGCGAGATCGGGCAGCACCGTGCCGAGCAGCAGCGCACCACCGGGCAGCCGGGCGGCGCGCCCGCCCAGAAAGGGCAGGACCAGGAGCTGATGGGCAGGAAACGTCAGCGGCATCGCGTCAGGTCCATACTTCGCGGAAAAAAAACACTTCTACGGTAGCACGCGCGCATCGTGGTAGGCATCGCGGATGCTGCACCCGAAGGCCCTCCTGAGCCCCGTTTCTGCCGCGCTCGTCGCGATCTTGCTCGCGCTCGCCGTGCCCGCGCCCGCCGCCGCCGACGCGGTCCAGGACTGCGCGATCCCCGCGCTCGGCGACATCCCCGGCCACGAGAGCGTCTTCTACGAGTGCGCCAACCAGGTCGCCGCAGCCGCGGCCGGAGTCGGCGACCTGG
>JBKJOI010000750.1:0-8182 GCA_046595695.1 Haliangiales bacterium
GCCGCGGCCCCCGCGCCGGCGCCCGCCGCGCCCGCCGCGCCCGCGAAGGCCGTCCGCGTCGCCAACGTCGACTACATCGACCGCGACCAGCACGCGCGCGTCGTCGTGCAGCTCTCCGGCCCGGCCGAGCCGCAGGTCATCGCGTCGTCGGGCCGCCAGGCCATCCTGTCGATCCCCGGCGTGGACATCCCCGCGTCGCTCGAGCGCTCGCTCGACACCAGCGAGTTCAGCGGCCCGGTGACGGCGATCTCGTCGTACCGCGACCCGCGCGATCCCAGCCGCGTCCGCATCGTCGTCGATCTCGCCGAGCCCGCGCAGGCCAAGCTCGTGCGCGCCGGCAACACCTGGTACTGGGACTTCGAGAAGCCGGCCGCGGTCGCCAAGAGCACGCCGCGGCCGAAGCGCCCCGCCGGCGCACCCGCCGCGAAGGCGGTCGCCTACGAACCGCCCGTGATCGGCGGCTACGGTGCCGCGTCCACGCCGGTCACCTCGCAGACCGTGGCGCAGCAGAAGAAGAAGGTCTACCGGGGCAAGCGCATCGACCTCGACTTCAAGGACGCCGATCTGCACAACCTGCTCCGCCTGCTCGCGCAGGTCGGTGACGTGAACATCGTGATCCCCGACGACGTGAAGGCGACCGTCACGGTGCGCCTGACCGACGTGCCCTGGGATCAGGCCATGGAGGTCATCCTGCAGTCGAAGGGCCTGTGGTACCGGCGCGAGGGCCGGCTCATCCGCGTCGCGGACCGCAAGCTCCTCGACGCCGAGGACGAGGAGGAGCGCGCGCGCAAGCGGGCGCTCGTCCAGGAGGAGTCGCCCGAGTCGGTGATCTTCACGCTCAACTACTCGGTCGCCGAGGACGTCGCCGTGCAGGCACGCACGTTGCTCTCGCCCAAGGGCAAGCTCGAGGTCGACAAGCGCACCAACAGCCTCGTCATCACCGACGTGAAGGCGAACCGCAGCCGCATCATCGATCTGCTCACGCAGCTCGACACGCAGACGCCGCAGATCCAGATCGAGGCGCGCATCGTCGAGGCGCGCAGCACCTGGTCGCGCGAGATCGGCGTGCAATGGGGCTTCAACGCGCTCGCCTCGGCGGCGGGTGGCAACCCGACCGGCCTCATCTTCCCGTCCTCGGTGGGCGCCGCGGGCGGCGCGACCGACGCGCAGGCACCGACCGCCGGCCTGGTCGGCAACCCCGACTTCGCGGTCAACCTGCCCGCGACCGTCGGCACCGGCGCCGGCGGCGCGGTCGGCTTCAACTTCGGCTCGGTGGGCGGCAACTTCAACCTGCAGCTCAGGCTCTCCGCCGCCGAGGAGCAGGGCGCGGTGCGCATCGTCTCGGCGCCCAAGATCACCGTGCTTAACAACATCACGGCCTCGATCAGCCAGGGCGTCTCGATCCCGATCCAGGTGGTCTCGGCCAACGGCGCGCAGACCTCGTTCGTGCAGGCCGACCTCAAGCTGACCGTCACGCCGCACGTGTCGCAGCGCGACTGCTCCATCCAGCTCGAGGTCGAGGTCACCAAGAACGAGCCCGACTTCGTCAACACCGGCGCTCGCGGTGATCCGTCGATCCTCACCAAGGTCGCGCAGACCACGCTGCTCATCGGCGACGGCGAGACCAGCGTGATCGGCGGCATCTACACCCGCAACACCGGCAAGTCGTACTCGAAGGTGCCGTTCTTCGGCGACATCCCGATCCTGGGCTTCTTCTTCCGGCAGAAGAAGGAGAACGACGATCGCACCGAGGTGCTGATCTTCCTGTCGCCGAAGATCACCAACAAGGCGTCGCTTCGTTGCGAGGGTCGCCCCGCCAACTAGCCGCTGGGCTAGGCTCCCTCCATGCCGCGGCTCGACGACAGTCCCATCTTCCTCATCGGCTTCATGGCCACCGGCAAGACCACCGTGGGACGGCTGGTCGCCGAGCGCCTCGGCCGCCGCTTCGTCGATCTCGACGAGCGCGTCGCCGAGCGCGCCGGCATGTCGGTGCCCGAGATCTTCAAGACCCAGGGCGAGCGCGCCTTCCGCGACCGCGAGGCCGCCACGCTCGCGCAGGTCGCCGCCGAGCGCGGCGTGGTCGTCGCGTCCGGCGGCGGTACGCCTTGCTTCGGCGACAACCTGACGCGCATGCGCGCCGGCGGGGTGGTCGTCGCGCTGCGCGCATCGATGCAGACCGTGCTGGCGCGCGCGCTCGCGCCCGGCGCGCCCGAGCGGCCACTGCTGAGCTCGACCTCGAGTGCGCCCATCGTCAACGACATCAGCGCCGCCGCGGTTGTCGCGCGCCCGAAGGCCGAGGCGCTCTACGCCGAGCGCGAGGCGGTCTACGCGAGCGCCGACGTCACCGTCGACACCGACGGTTCAGCCGCCGCGCAGGTCGCCGACGAGGTCTGCCGCCGGGTCAGCCTGCGCCTCGGCCACGTCGCGGTGCGTCTGGGCGAGCGCTCCTACCCGTTCCACCTCGGCGCGCTCGAAGGCGCCGGCGCGCTCGCGCGCGAGATGTTCGGCGAGAACACCAGCCGGGTCGTCGTCGTCACCGACGAGAACGTCGCGCGCGCCGGCCACGCCGCCGCGGTGCAGGCCGCGCTCGCCGGCGCCGGGCTCAGCGTGTCGACCATCGCGATCCCGCCCGGCGAGGCGCACAAGACGCTCGCGCAGGCCGAGCAGGTCGCGGCCGCGTGCGTGGCCGCCGGGCTCGACCGCCGCTCGGCGCTGGTGGCGGTCGGCGGCGGCGTCGTCGGCGACTTGACCGGCTTCGTGGCCGCGACGCTCTACCGCGGCATCCCCTGGGCGGGCGTGCCCACGACGCTGCTGTCCATGGTCGACAGCTCGATCGGCGGCAAGACCGGCGTCGACCTGGCCGCCGGCAAGAACCTGCTCGGCGCCTTCTGGCAGCCGCGCTTCGTGCTGGCCGCGCTGCCCACGCTGGCCACGCTGCCCCGGCGCGAGTTGATGGCCGGCTTCGGCGAGGTCCTGAAGTACGCGCTCCTCGACGCCGGCTTCGGCCCCATCGAGGCGCTCTCGCTCGACCTGGTGGCGACGCTGGACGGAGGCCGCCCGCCCGCCGAGCTGGCCGCCACCGTGCTGCGCTGTGCCGCCTACAAGGCCGACGTGGTCGCGCGCGACGAGCGCGAGCTGACCGGGCTGCGCGCGGTCCTCAACCTCGGTCACACCGTCGGGCACGCCATCGAGGCGGCCTCGTTCGCGACCCCCACGCCGCTCTTGCACGGCGAGGCGGTGGCGCTCGGCCTGGTCGCCGCCGCGCGCGTCTCGGCGCGCGCCGGCCTGGGCGACGCCGGGCTCGAGGCGCGCGTGGTCGCCGCCTGCCGCCGCCTCGGCCTGCCCCACGAGCTCGATCCGTGGCTGCGCCCCGAGGTGCTCGCCTACCTGTCGGTCGACAAGAAGCGCGCCGGCTCGCAGCTCAAGTTCATCGCGCTCGAGCGCGCCGGCCAGACCGGCGGCCCCGAGAGCGTTCCGGTCCTGCACCCGCAGGTTCGTGTCGTCTCGTTCACGACCGCCCAGATCGAGGGATTTTTGCGCTCTCCCTGAGGCGGGTGGTACGATTTGCATTCGGAGGATTGGCCATGAATTGCTTGAAGTACGGGCTCATGACGGCGCTGCTCGCGGTCCTCTCCGGCGCGTGCGCGGACGACTACCTGTCCCTGGTCGTCATCCAGAACCAGGCACCCGACGACCAGTGCGCGGTCACCGCCGACCTGGAGTCTCCCTACCTCTCGCACGGCCAGGCCACCGTCTCGCGCGGCGGCTACTTCCTCACCCCGATCGTGCAGAGCAACCTGAGCAACTTGAACGACGACGTGAACGGCGACCTCGTCCAGCTGCGCACGGTGAGCGTCGAGATCCAGGCCGTCGACAGCGACGCCAGTCGGGCCGCGGTCGCGGCGCTCGGGGACATCCGCGGCCGCACCCGCTACGTGAGCGGCACGGTCACTCCGGGTGGCATCACCTCCATGGGCTTCGACGCGATCGACGTCGAACAGGCCGCGGTGCTCTCGGGCGCCATCGGCACCGCGAGCGTCGAGGTGCTCGCGCGCGTGGTCGTGGAGGGCGATGTCGAGGGCACCTCGGTGAAGTCGCCGATGTTCATCTATCCGATCACCGTCACCAATGGCGCCCAGATCGACCTGGGTCCCTGCGATGCACTGCCTGCTGGTTTCATCGGCGGCGGGAGCCGCGGTTGCTTCCACGCGGGGCAGGACGTCGGCTCCAACGTGCAGTGCTGCACCGATCTGGCGGGCGACCCGGTCTGCCCGGCCCAGGGCCCGGCATCCTAGTCGTCCCGCCATCCCCGCCACCGTGCCATGTGATAGAAGAGGAGCCCCGTGTTCAAAGAAGCTCTCCAGAAGATCGTCGACAACGTCGAGGGCGGCGCGGCAGGGCTGATCATGGGTTTCGACGGCATCGCGGTCGAGACCTACACGCGGGTCGAGAAGCTCGACGTGAACACCGTGGGAATGGAGTTCTCCTTCATCCTGACCCAGGTCAAGAAGGCCGCCGAGCTGCTCGAGGTCGGCCTGGTCAACGAGATCTCCATCAAGGCCGAGAAGCTCACCATCATCATCCGGGTGCTCTCGAGCGAGTACTTCCTGGCGCTCGCGCTCAGCCCCGAGGGCAACTTCGGCAAGGGCCGCTACCTGATGCGCGTGGCTGCTCCCAAGCTGCAGACGGAGCTGTAGGCCGTGGCGCGCGCGCGTCGCGCCGGGCGCGTCGTCGTCGTCGTGCACGGGCCGAACCTCAACCTGCTCGGGCGCCGCAAGCCCGAGGTCTACGGCCGCGCCACGCTGGCCGAGATCGACACCGAGCTGCGTCGCCGCGGCGAGGCGCTCGACATCGAGGTGCGCAGCTTCCAGTCGAACCACGAGGGTGCGCTGATCGATCGCATCCACCTGGCCCGCGACGAGGCCACCGGACTGATCATCAATCCGGCTGGATACGGCCACACGTCGGTGGCGCTGCGTGACGCCATCGAGGCCAGCGAGCTGCCCGCCGTCGAGGTCCACCTGTCCAACATCCACTCCCGCGAGGCCTTCCGACATCACACCTTGACGGCAGCTGTATGTATTGGTCAGGTATGCGGATTCGGGCCGAACAGCTATTATGCCGGCCTCGACGCGGTGGTCGCGCACCTCGACGCGAACAGCCGCCGCTGATCCAGATGCCAGGGAATCCTGGCCAGCACACACGGCGACCCACGGCGGATTGACACCCCATCATGAAGACGACGAAAACTCCGAAATCCCGCGAGCCCATGACGAAGAAGAGCAAGAACCCGAACCCGGGCAAGCCCGCTCCCCTGGCCTCGTCTGCAGGTGGGGGCGGCTTCGACGTCGCCACCATCCGCGCGCTCGCCGAGATCATCGAGACCCACGGCCTGTCGGAGCTCAAGCTCGACACGCCGCTGGCGACCCTCGAGCTCCGGCGTGGCGGCTACAGCGCCGCACAGGTGCACACGGCACCCATGCAGCAGGCCCCGGCGTTCGCGCCGCCGCCCGCGCCGGTACCGGTCGTCGCACCCGCGCCCGCCAATGGCGACGCGACCGGCAAGGCTGGCTCGAACGGCGCCTACGCGACGGTGAGCTCGCCGTTCGTGGGCACCTTCTACCGCTCGCCCAGCCCCGAGGCCCCCATGTTCGTGGACATCGGCCAGCGGGTCAAAAAGGGCCAGGTGATCTGCATCGTCGAAGCCATGAAGCTCATGAACGAGATCGAGGCCGAGAGCGAAGGCACGATCTCGGCAATCCTGGTCGAGAACGCGCAGCCCGTCGAGTACGGGCAGCCGCTGTTCAAGATCAGCGCGAGCTAGGCGCGGAGCCGCGCCATGTTCAAGAAAGTCCTCATCGCCAACCGGGGAGAGATCGCGCTGCGCGTGATCCGCGCCTGCCGCGAGCTCGGCATCCGCACCGTCTCGGTGCACTCGTCCGCCGACAAGAACGCGCTGCACGTGCGCTTCGCCGACGAGAGCGTGTGCGTGGGCCCGCCGCCGTCGCGGCAGAGCTACCTCAACATCCCGGCGCTCATCAGCGCCGCCGAGATCACCGGCGCCGACGCGGTCCACCCCGGCTACGGCTTCCTCGCCGAGAACGCCGAGTTCGCCGAGGTCTGCGAGCGCTGCAAGCTCAAGTGGATCGGCCCGCCGCCCGCGCTCATGCGCCTCATGGGCGACAAGGTGCGCGCGCGCGCCGCCATGTCCAAGGCGGGTGTACCCATCCTGCCCGGCTCGGGCGTGCTCGAGACCGAGAAGGACGCGCTCGCCGCGGCCGAGAAGATCGGCTATCCGCTCATCATCAAGGCGGCCGCCGGCGGCGGTGGCCGCGGCATGAAGATCGTCGAGAGCGGCGAGCGCTTCGCGGCCTCGGTCGCGGCCGCTCGCTCGGAGGCGCAGGCGGCGTTCGGCAACCCCGACGTCTATGTGGAGCGCTACGTCCGGCAGCCGCGTCACATCGAGATGCAGATCATCGCCGACACGCACGGGCACTACGAGCACCTGGGCGAGCGCGAGTGCTCGATCCAGCGCCGGCACCAGAAGATCGTGGAAGAGGCGCCCTCCGTCGCGCTCGACAACGACATGCGCGTGCACCTGGGCAAGATCGCCGTCGAGGCCATCCGCTCCATCGGCTACCACTCGGTGGGCACGCTCGAGTTCCTGCTCGAGGAGGCGCGCGGCGAGTTCTACTTCATGGAGATGAACACGCGCATCCAGGTCGAGCACACGGTGACCGAAGAGATCACCGGCATCGATCTGGTCCGCGAGCAGATCCTCATCGCGCTGGGCGGCGAGCTGCCGTTCTCCGGGCCGATCAAGCCGAACGGGCACTCCATCGAGCTGCGCATCAACGCCGAGCACCCGGTCACTTTCGCGCCCTCGCCGGGCAAGATCACGGCGCTGCACCTGCCCGGTGGCCTGGGCGTCCGCATGGACACGCATATCTACGACGGCTACGTCGTGCCACCGCATTACGATTCGCTGCTCGCCAAGCTCATCGTGCACGCCGAGGACCGCGGTCGCGCCATCAAGCGCCTCAAGCGCTGCCTGGACGAGTTCGTCGTGGAGGGGATCCACACGAACATCGACTTCCACAAGCGCCTCGTCGAGCACCCCGACTTCGTGGCCGGCAAGCTCGATACCGGCTTCCTGGCACGCATGGCGGAGCAAGACGCCGCCGCGCAGGCCCGGACCCCGGGCAGTGTGGTCGCGACCGCCTAGCTATTTTGTCGTTTGGCCCCCTCTGAGGCCGTCCACGGCCCCGCAAGCGCCCGTAAGCATGTGGGCCGTGGTCCTAGGCACTGGAATTCTTTACAAAAACTGAACTCGTCTGCTTGACCGCCAGGGCGGTCGGGAATACGCTGAGTTATCCGCGTCCAGTCTCAAATAACCCACTCCGGCGGGAGGCGGGGCACGCGCTAGCCATGGCCATCAACAAGAACAAGGTCATGGAGGCTGCCCAGAAATTCGTCGAAAAGGGGCAGGTCGACAAGGCCATCAAGGAGTACCTGAAGGTCGTCCAAGAGGACCCGAAGGACGTCCGCGTCTGGCTCAAGGTCGGGGACCTCTATGCCAAAAAAGGCGCCAAGGCCGAGGCCACAGAGACCTACCTGAAGGTCGCCCAGTTCTATGGAGAGCAGGGCTTTTACCTGAAGGCGGTCGCGGTCTACAAGCAGATCCTCAAGATCGAGCCGCGCCTCGTCGACGTGAACCTGAAGCTGGCCGATGTCTACCGCCAGCTCGGTTTGCTCTCCGACGCCATGCAGCAGTTCGAGCTGGTCGCCGCGCACTACCACCGCGAGGGCAAGACCCGCGAGGCGCTGGCGACGATCCGGCAGCTGGTCGATCTCGATCCCGAGAACGTCGCGACGCGGATCAAGCTGGCCGAGCTGTACTCGAAGGAGAACATGACCGAGGAGGCGGTCAAGGAGTTCGCCCAGGCCTGCGACTTCCTCCGCAAGCAGGGCCGCACCGACGACTTCATCAAGGTCGCCGAGCGGCTGCTCTGGCACAAGCCGGAGAACCTCGCGCTCAACCGCGAGCTCGCCACGATCTACCTGAAGCGCAACGATCCGCGTCGCGCCCTGCAGAAGCTGCAGACCTGCTTCAAGGCCAACCCGCGCGACCTCGAGACGCTGGCCCAGCTGGCCCAGGCCTTCCAGGCCCTCGATCAGAAGG
>JBKJOI010000784.1:0-14928 GCA_046595695.1 Haliangiales bacterium
CGTGCGCGCGCTGCACGGTGACCTGCGTCAGCTCGCACTGGGCGAGCGCTTCCCGCTGATCACCGGCAGCCCACCGTACTTCGACGTGCGCGCCGGCATCGTGCCGGCCGACGCGCAGAAGGCACACGCGCGCTTCGAGCTGCGCGGCGACGTGCGCGACTACGCCCATGCGGCGCGCCGCGCGCTCGCTCCGGGCGGACGCTTCGTCCTGTGCTTCCCGACCGTGCAGCGGGCGCGCGCGATCGCCGCCTGCGAGGCCGCGCTGCTGTCCATCGTGTCGCTGCGCGACGTCGTGCCCAAGGAAGGTCTCGCGCCGCTGTTCAGCCTGCTGCAGTGCCGCCGCGCCGAGGACGGCGGCGGCGTCGCCATCGTCGAGCCGCCCTACCTGGTCCGCGATGCGACCGGCGCGCAGACCGCCGAGCACGCCGCCGCTCGCGCCGTCTTCGGCATGGGGACCTGACGCCGCCGCCGCGGCCCAGCCGCCAACGAACGTCACTCCGAGACGTTCCTCTGTCGACGCCGCCACCCGGCGTCGTGTACTACCCGGCGAGATGTCCTCCTCGCGCCCACCGGAACGACGCCAGGACATCCCGATCGCGCTGTACTACTTCGCGCTCCTGGCGGCCACCGGCGCGTTCTACCCGTACTTCGCGCTCTATCTGACCTCGGTGGGCCTGAGCACCACGGCGGCGACGCGCGTGCTCGCCATCCTGCCGTTCACCGCGCTGTTCGTGCCGCCCTTGCTGGGCTTGCTCGCCGATGCCCGCAGCGCGCGCATCTGGCTCCTGCGCGGGCTCACCCTTGGCACCGCGGTGGCCTTTGCCGCCTTCCAGCTCGCCGCTGGTCACGTGGTCGCGGTGGTGGTCATCGCCACGTGCTTCGGCGCGCTGCGCTCGCCGCTGGCGGCGCTCGCCGACGCGACCGCGTTCGAGCACGTACGCACGCGTGGCGGCAGCTACGGCGCGCTGCGCCTGTGGGGCTCGCTGGGCTTCTTGCTCGCTGCGCTGGGCGGCGGCCTGCTCATCGAGGCGGTCGGGCTCGCCTCGGTGGTGTGGACGACCACCGGCCTGTTGGCGCTGGCAGCGGCGTGCGCGTGGGGCATGCCCGCGCCGCCGCTCGAGCGCCACCCCGAGGCGCTGGGCGCCTGGGGCGCCATGCTGCGCCGGCCGTCGCTGTGGCTGTTCCTGGTGAGCATCGTGCTGGCGCAGACCGCGGCCTCGATCTACGACTCGGCGTTCGCGATCCACCTGTCGCGGCAGGGCCACGGCGGCGGCTTCATCGGTGTGGCGCTCGCGATCGGCGTGGCCGTCGAGATCGCGCTGCTGGCGCGCAGCGGACGCCTGCTCGCCGCCGTGGGTGCCGAGCGCGCGCTCGCGGCCGCGGTCGCGATCGCCGCCGCGCGCTGGTACGCGCTCGCATACCTCACGAGCTCGGCGGCGCTGCTCCTGCTCCAACCGCTGCACGCGATCACCTTCGGGCTCTACTGGGTAGCGTCGACGGCGCTCGCGCGCGAGTACGCGGGGCCGCAGGCCGTGGCCGCCGGGCAGGGGCTCCTCGCCGCGGTCATGGGCATCGGCTCGGTGCTCGGCAATGGCCTCGCCGGTGAGATCCTCGAGCGCTACGGGAGTGGCACGCTCTGGCGCTTCGCAGCGGTGGTCGCAGCGGTGGGAGCGCTCGGCTCGACGCTGCACGCCGTGCTCCTGCGAGCGCGGCCTGCGCCGCTGGCGAGTGCGACCGCACGCCGCGGCTGATTCCTGCCACCAGGCGGCGATGACTGTGTCATTCACGCGCACGTGAGGCGTGATCGCCTCCTCACGCTCACGCTGCGATCGCGCTGCGACGCGCAAACCATGCGAATCCAGACCATGGCACCGATGGCCCGGTGCTTGCTATCTCTGCTGGGCACCACGCGAGATGGGGCGATCCAGCCCGGCGCTAACGGAGGGAGTCATCCATGTTCAGAAAGTCATTGGTAGCAGCCGCCCTGTCACTGTCTCTCGCGAGCCTGGGCGCGTGCACCGACCGCTCCGGAGACTCGCCGCGCCCGGCCAGCAAGCCGGCCGCCGACAACACCGCCGTCAACGAGCGCGATCGCAACGAGCCCACGGTCACGCCTACCGACCAGCAGGAGAACGAGACCGACCTGCGCATCAGCCAGTCGATCCGCCAGGCGGTCGTGAACGACGACTCGCTCTCGTTCAACGCCAAGAACATCAAGATCGTGACCAGCGGGGCGGTCGTGACGCTGCGCGGGCCGGTCAAGAGCGAGGAAGAGAAGCAGGCCATCGAGGCCAAGGCCAGGCAGGTCGCCGGCGTGACACGCGTCGACAACCAGATCCAGATCGAAGGCGCCCAGTAACGACCGAGCTGCTCCACGAACACGATTATGTTAGTTCGCTTGACGCTCGACGACGCAACCACTAACTCACCAACCCAGAAGAGGAGTCTCTCATGGCCAACAAGGCAGTCATCGGTCTGGTGTCCACTGAATCGCAGGCGCAGGTGATCGTCGGTGAGCTCAAGGCCGCCGGCTTCGATCACGGCGACATCTCGGCGCTCCTGCCCGACACGCGCGGCACGCGCGACTTCGCGCACCAGCAGAACACCAAGGCGCCCGAGGGTGCGGTGGCCGGCGTCGGCGCCGGCGGCGCGCTGGGCGGGACGCTCGGCTTGCTCGTCGGCATCGGCGCGCTGGCCATCCCGGGGCTCGGGCCGTTCATCGCCGCGGGCCCGCTGATGGCCGCGCTGAGCGGCGCGGCGGTCGGCGCCGCGGTCGGTGGCGTCACCGGCGCGCTGATCGGCATGGGCATCCCCGAGATCGAGGCCAAGAAGTACGAGGGCAAGATCAAGGGCGGCAACATCCTGCTCGCCGTCCACACGCGCGACGGCAAGGAGATCGACCGCGCCAAGGAGATCTTCAAGCGCAACGGCGCCGACGAGGTCTCCGCGGTCGGCGAGGCCTCGGTGCCTGACGCGTCGCGGCAGGACGAGCCCGGTGACACCCTCCGGCGCCACTAGCATCGGCAACTGAAGCATTTGTCTGACTGGAACACTGGCTCGGTCAAGCGGGGAACTTCCGCCGTCTTGCCCATTCGTACGCGCGCTGGACTGCATGGTTGCACGGCACCATGCCGGAGGTAGTGCCATGGCAACCCTGAACCGACCCGCTCCGACGTCCGCGCCCCTGCGCGTCCTCATCGTCGACGACAACGTCGACGCCGCCGAGATGCTCGGCGAGATCCTCGCGCGCTGGGGACACGCCATCGAAGTCGCCACCGACGGACCCGACGCGCTCGACAAGGCGCGCTCGTTTCAACCGCAGCTCGTGCTGCTCGACATCGGGCTGCCCGGCATGGACGGCTACGAGGTGGCGAGCGAGCTGCAAGCTGAAGCCGCGGCCACGGGCGTCGCGAGCGGTACGCTGGTGGCTGTCACCGGGTACGGTCAGAGCTCCGATCGCGAGCGGACGCGTCACGCAGGCTTCGCCCATCACCTGGTCAAGCCGCTGCAGCTCACCGACGTCCTCCGCGTCGTCGAAGCGGTGGGGCGGCTCCACGGCGCGGTTGCGGCCCAGGACGACGCCAGGCTCGACCCGTCGCCGCGCGCCACAGACCAGCTGCGCTGAGCGCAAGCAAGACTCGCCCGCTCCGCCGGCATGAGCGCATCATGAGTTCATCATGAGTGCATGATGGTGAGCATGGACTCTTCACGATCCGAGACCACGAGCTTTGCGTCGCTGTTCGGGCGTGAGCCCGAGCAGCAGGCGCGCGCGCCCGGGCGCGTGAACCTCATCGGCGAGCACACCGACTACAACGGTGGCTACGTCCTGCCCACGGTGGTCCCGCAGGAGATACGCGTCCAGGTGGCCGTGCGCCACGACCAGACCGTGCGCGCGTGGAGCGACAAGACCAGCGAGGGCACCGAGCTCCTCGAGTACCGCCTCGGCGACGAGGCCCGCGGCCACGGCTGGCTCGACCACCTGCAGGGCACGACCCGCGTGCTCGCCGAGGCCGGACATCGCCTGCGCGGCGTCGATGTGCGCATCACCTCCAGCCTGCCCATCGGCCGCGGCCTGGCGTCCAGCGCGGCGCTCCAGGTCGCACTGCTGCGCGGGCTGCGCGAGGCGCTCGGGCTGCACCTCGACGACCTGCACCTGGCGTTGCTGGGCCAGCGCGCCGAGGGCGACCTCGTCGCCACGCAGGCCGGAATCGCCGACTACATGGCGGTGAGCTTCGCGGCGCCCGGGCAGGCGCTCTTCCTCGATACCCAGTCGATGGAAATGGAGCGCGTGGTCTTGCCAGCGGGGCTCGAGCTCGTCGTCTTGCACTCGGGCTTCGATCCCGAGCCCGAGGCTGCGCACGGCGACTACCGGACCCGCCGCCTGGAGTGCGCGAGCGCTGCCGAGGTGCTCGGCGTGTCGCAGTTGCGCGACATCGGCATCGATCAGGTCGATCGGCTGGATACCTTGCCCGAGCCGTTCGGCCGGCGGGTTCGCCACGTCGTGCTCGAGAACGAGCGCGTGCTGGCGGCGGTCGAGGCCATGCGGGCCGGCGATCTGCCGCGCCTCGGCGAGCTGTTCGTGCAGTCGCAGCGCTCCATGCGCGACGAGCTCCAGATCTCGATCCCGGCGCTCGACCTGCTGGTCGAGCTGGCCCAAGCCGACGACGCGATCCTCGGCGCACGGCTCACCGGCGCCGGCTTCGGCGGCGCGGTGATCATGCTGGCCAGGCGAGGTAGCGGAGCGTCGGCCGCGGCGCGCGTCGCGCGCGCGTACGAGGCGAAGCTCGGGCGGCCGGCACAGGTGCTCGTGCCGCCGGTCGAGACTCCAGCGTGACCCTTCACGTGGCGCGCGCCTACATGGCGCGCGCCTAGCAAGCTCTCCTCGGTATGCAAGGCGCCCCCACGACCGGGGCGCGGCTCTCGGGAGCTGGGTTTCCGGCACGAGCCATGCACCTCGTAGGACCATGCGCACTCCCAATCTGTCCGAATCCACCGCCGTGACGCTGGGTCCCATCCTCGTGGCTTTCCAGGCCAGCCGGCAGGCCGAGGCCGAGGATGCGCTGCGCGAGGCCCGAGCTCGCGCCGTCGCGACCGACGCCCCGCTCGAGGCGCTGCTGCTCGGCGACGACGCGGCCCATGAGTCGATCATCGACCGGGCGACCGAGCTGGGCGCGTCCCTCATCGTGATCGGCCCGGGCGCCGGCCTGCTCGCGGTCACCAGCCTCGCCGGCCGCGTGATCCGCCATTCACCCTGTCCTGTGCTGATCGCGCGCGGGGCGCCCGCAGGTGGCCCCGTGATCGTCGGCACTGATATGTCCGATCCCTCGTTTCCGGCGCTGCGTGCCGCCCACGCCGAGGCCAGACGGCTCGATCGGCCGATGGTCGGCGTGCACGTGGTCGATGTCTCGCCCACGCCGGCGATCGGGCTCGACCCGCTCGGATTCGGGCACGCCTACGACCCGCACGAGGCCGCCGAGCAGATGCTCGAGACCGCGCGCGCCCGTCTGGAGGAGGTCCTCCAGGGCCTCGCGCCCGGCGCCGAGGCTCGTGTGCTCGAGGGTCGGCCGGGTGCCACGCTCATCGAGCTGGCCGAGTCGTCCTCGGCCGCGCTCCTGGTCGTGGGCACGCACGGCCGCACCGGCCTGGGACGTCTGCTCATCGGCAGCAGGGCCGAGGACGTCGCCCGCCATGCCCAGTGCTCGGTACTCGTGGTCCCGCAGAGCACGGCCTCCGAGTTGCTCGTGCCGTCGCGCGGCCGGGCGCCAGCGCACAGTGCGCTCACCCGCCACGCTCATGTGAGCAATGGCAGCGTACTGGAGCCTACTTAGCCGCGACTGACCGTTCCAGCGCGTGGCACGCGGACTGCTCTGCACAAGCTATGTGCGCCACACCAGCCAGCTCTTCGAGCTCACCTCCAGTGACGACGGCCCCATCCCCGAAGCCCTCGATCCCAAGATCTCCCGCAAGTACCGCGTCGAGCGCCTGGTCGCCGAAGGGGGCATGGGGCGCGTGCTGGAGGCCACCCGGCGCCGCGACTCGTGCCGGGTAGCGCTCAAGATCCTGTCCCCCAAGCTCGCGCACGACGAACGCAGTCGGCGCCACATGCTGCGCGAGGCGCACGCGCTCGCGCTCGTCGCGCATCCGCTCATCGTCGAGCTCCACGAGTACGGGCAGAGCTCGAGCGCGCTGCCCTACCTGGCGCTCGAATGGCTAGAGGGCCGCACCATGCACGCGATGATCGTGCAGGACGGCCCGCCGGTGCTGCTGCGCGTGGCCCGGCTGTTCCTGCAGCTCCTCGAGGCGCTCGAGGTCGTGCACTCGCGCGGCGTGATCCATGGCGACCTCAAGCCCGAGAATGTGATGCTG
Source organism: Haliangiales bacterium (assembly GCA_046595695.1). Classification (GTDB taxonomy): domain Bacteria; phylum Myxococcota_A; class Polyangia; order Haliangiales; family SHYZ01; genus JBKJOI01. The sequence goes on from JBKJOI010000784.1 coordinate 6,367, forward strand.
GTGCGCGATCGCGAGGGCTGCGAACGCATCCGGCTCGTCGACTTCGGGGTCTCGAGCGTGCTCGCCGAGAACTGGCACACGCCCGGTGAGGTCTGCGGCACACCAGGCTACCTCGCGCCCGAGATCATGATGGGCAAGCCGCCCACGCCGTCGTCCGATCTCTACGCTGCGGGCATCGTGCTCTACGAGCTTCTCACCGGCTACCAGCCGTGGGTACCGGGCACACTCGCAGGGCTCGTGCGCCAGCAGGCGTACGACCCGCCGCCGCGGCCGTCGGAGATGCGCGCGGGCGCGGGCGGCGCGCTCGACGCGGTGGTGACGCGCGCGCTGGCGGCCAAGCCGCAGGATCGGTTCGACGGCACCGCCAGCCTGCGCGACGCGTTCCTCGCGGCGCTACCAGCCTCGGTGCGCGCCGCGCTCGATGCGGGACCGCCCGTGGTGCTGCGCCTTCGTGGTCCACGCGCGCGCGCCCTGTCCGCGGTGCCTTCGGTCGTGGACGCCGCGGCGACCGGCCGCTGGCGGCCGGCGGCCATCGGCGCGCGCCGCACGAAGACCTGGCAGCCGGGCGCGGTCGCGAAAATCATGCGCTCGTGATCGCCGGTCGTCGTCGCGCCCCGAGCGCCATGATCGGCTCGTTGCCACCCCTTGAACCGGGGCCATGCATGCACGAGCCATGGCTCGCCGTGCGGTCGGACGTGGATCTCCTGATCGAGATCCGCCGCTTGTCCTGCATCACCGGCGCGATCGGCACGGTGCGCTCGGTCGCGGCCGACTGTCGCATCGCGTCCCTGATTCTGTCGGACGCGCTTCTTAAATTTCTATGAACTTCAGCGAGCAGCGCGCGCCCACGGGACGCGACTGGCACGTCAAAATGACGCCGCGCGTCTTGTCGGCAGCGGTCAGCGCGTCGTCGGCGTCCATGACCACCTTGCCGTCGACGAGCAGCGCCGCGCAGCACCCGCAGAAGCCCTCCTCGCAGGAGTACGGGGCATCGATGCCGGCGTCGCGCACGACCTGCAGGAGCGTGCGTCCGGCCGTGTATGGCACCTCGTGGCGCGCCCCGTTCAGCTCGATGCTGACCGAGCTGGGCACGTCGGCCGCGTCCGGCGAAGCCGGCGCGGCGGGCACGCTCGTGACCGCCGGCACCGGCCTGGGATCCGGCGGTGACACGAAGCGCTCGACATGGATGCGCTCCGCGGGCGCGCGCGCCGCGAGCAGCCCGTGCTCGACGGTGTCCATGAACGGGCCCGGCCCGCACAGGTAGAAGTCATCGGCGCCGGGCACGTGGGCGAGCGCCTCGACCTCGTCGGGACGCAGGAAGCCGTCCACGTCGTCGAGCCGGTGGATGAGCTCGAGCCGCGCGCCGTGGCGCTCGGTCAGCCCGGCCAGCTCGTCGGCGAAGATGATCGATCGCTGGTCGCGGTTGGCGTAGACGAGGCGGAGGCGCCGCTCGGTGGTCGCGAGCGCGGTCTTCAGGAGCGAGATCACCGGCGTGATGCCGCTGCCGCCCGCGAACAGCACGATCGCGCCGTCGCGCGCCGAGAGCACGAAGCGGCCCTCGGGCGGCAGGACCTGCAGCACGTCGCCGGCGCGCACGCCCTCGTGCAGCCAGTTAGACACGCGGCCGCCGCTGACGCGCTTGACCGTGACCTTGTGCTCGTCCTCGCAGTCAGGCGAGCTTGCCAGCGAGTAGCAGCGGCGCAGCTTCACGCCCTCGAGCGGCACCTCGAGGGTGAGGAACTGCCCGGCGCGGTAGCGGAAGGCGTGCTCGAGCCCGCTGGGAATCTCGAACACGATTGAGCGCGCGTCGTGCGTCTCCTCGATCACGCGCGCGACGCGCAGCGGATGGAACATCCGCCGCTGCGCTTGTGGCTCCAGGTTCAGGGCGGCCTCCAGCATACGACGACCTCGCGCGGCGCCCAGGGCGCTTGATCTCCGAATAGAACGTGTTCTATTTTGTACGTGGGTCGAGCCCCCGAGATCAACCACTTTCGGCGCGCCGTCAGCCCGGCGAATCGCAGTTAAGCCTGCGTATCGGCTCGGGAGCAAGCGGACACGCGGACCCTTCAGCCTGGGCTGACGCTGCAGACGAGCATGCGTCGTACGTCCGCACTCGTTGTTGAAACATGTTCTAGTTGGGCGTAGGTTGCCAGTCAGGAGGCGTCATGACGACCACGGCGACAGGCACGCAGGCGACGGGGCTCGGATTCTGGAAGCTGGCACAGGAGCAGCCGGACGCGATCGCGGTGGTGACACCATCTGGCGAGGAGGTCAGCGCGGGCCGACTGCTCGCGGCCACCAACCAGGTGGTCCACGGCCTGCGCGCGCTCGGCCTGACGCGCGGCGACACCATCGCCGTAGCGCTCAAGAACGAGCTGGCCATGCTCGAGATCTACCTGGCCGCGACCCAGGCCGGCATCTACATGACGCCCATCAACAGCCACCTGACCGCGTCGGAGATCAGCTACATCGTCTCCGACTGCGACGCCAAGGCGCTGTTCTGCTGTGACTTCACTCTCGAGGCGTGCAGCCGCGCCGCCGAGGAGATCGGCTTCCCGGAGCACGCGCGCTTCATCACCAGCGGCGCGGCCGCGGGCTTCCGCCCGTACGCCGAGCTCAAGGCCGGCCAGCCCGAGACCGCGCCCGCCGATCGCCGCGCCGGCGCGCCCATGACGTACACCTCGGGCACCACCGGTCGCCCCAAGGGCGTGCGCCGGCCGCTCGCCGACGTCGCGCCCGAGGTCATGGCGGATCCGCTCGCGCGCTTCCTCATGCTGTTCGGCATCACGCCACGCGACCACGGCGTCCACCTGGTGGTCTCGCCGCTCTACCACACCGCGGTGCTGAGCTTCGCCTCCAACCACCTGCACATGGGCCACACCATCGTGCTCATGGAGAAGTGGACGCCCGAGGGCACGCTCGATCTGATCGAGCGCTACAAGGTCACCACCAGCCACATGGTGCCCACGCAGTTCCGCCGCCTGCTCGCACTGCCCGAGTCGGTCAAGTCGAACCGCGACTTCTCGTCGCTGCGCCAGATGATCCACAGCGCCGCGCCGTGCCCGGTCGACGTCAAGCGCGCCATGCTCGCCTGGTGGGGCCCGGTGATCTACGAGTACTACTCGGCTTCAGAGGGTGGCGGCACCACGGCCACGCCGAGCGACTGGCTCGCGCACCCCGGCACCGTGGGCAAGGCCTGGCCGATCTCGCAGCTCAAGATCATCCGCGACGACGGCGAGGAGGCCGCGGCCGGCGAGGTCGGCACCGTCTACATGTCGATGGGCCAGCACAAGTTCGAGTACCACAAGGACAAAGAGAAGACCGCGTCGAGCTGGCGCGGCAGCTTCTTCACCGTCGGCGACGCCGGGTACCTCGACGCCGATGGCTTCCTATACCTGAGCGACCGCAAGAGCGACATGATCATCTCGGGCGGAGTGAACATCTACCCGGCCGAGATCGAATCGGTGCTGTGCGGCCATCCCAAGGTCGGCGACGTGGCGGTCTTTGGCATCCCCGACGAGGACTGGGGCGAGCAGGTCAAGGCGGTGGTCGAGCCGGCCGTGGGCGCCGAGCCCGGCCCCGAGCTGGCCCAGGAGATCCTCGCCTTCTGCAAGCTGCACCTGGCCGCGTTCAAGGTGCCGCGCACGGTCGACTTCCTGCCCGCGCTGCCGCGCGATCCCAACGGCAAGCTCTACAAGCGCAAGCTGCGCGATCCGTACTGGGCCGGCCGCGACAAGGCGATCTAACCTTCGATCCAGCCTGCAGAGCTCCATCCGCCAGGGCACAGCGCGCCCTGGCGGTCGAGCCTCCGACCCCGCGAGCTCGTCGCTCAGCGGCCCTTGAACTCGGCCTTCCGCTTCTCCACGAAGGCGCGCGGACCTTCCTTGGCGTCCTCCGTGGCGAAGATCGGCCAGCCGATCTCGAGCTCCTTCTTCAGGCCCTCGCGCTCGGGGATCCCCTCGGTCTCCTGCACCGAACGCTTGATCGCCTGCACGGCGAGCGGGCCATTCAGGGCGATGACCTCGGCGACCTTCTTGGCCTCGGCGAGCGCCTGCCCGTCGGGCACGACGCGCCCGATGAGGCCCATGCGCGCGGCCTCCTCAGCGGTGATGTGCCGGCCGGTGAGCAGGAGATCCATGGCGTTCGTGTAGCCGATCTGCCGGCGCAACCGTACGGTGCTGCCGCCGAGCGGGAACAGGCCCCAGCGCACCTCGGCCACGCCGAACTTGGCGCTCGCCCCGGCGATGCGGATGTCGGTCGACTGCAGGATCTCGGTGCCGCCGGCGACCGCAGTGCCCTCGACCGCAGCGATGAGCGGCTTCTTCAGCTGGTAGTGGCGCAGGAGCGACTTCCAGTGCAGCTCGGGCTCGGTCTTGAAGCGCGCGGTCCACTCGTTGTCGACGCGCGGCCCGGCCATGACCTTGAGGTCGCTGCCGGCACAGAAGTGTCCGCCTGCGCCGGTCAGGATCGCCACACGGATGCCGTCGTCGGCATCGATGGTGTCCCATGCGTCGGCCAGGCGGACCAACATCTCGGGCCCGAAGGCGTTACGCGCCTCGGGGCGGTTCATTGTCACGGTCACGACATGACCTTCGCGCTCGACGACCAGGTGCGGGGACTCGCTCACGGTGTCACCTCCGGGTCAGCAATAGAACATGTTTCACTCCGCGGTCACAAGTAGCCTTGCACCGCTATTTGAAACATGTTCTATTTACGTCCATGAGGCTGTCTGACATCGACCTTTTCGATCCCGATGTCTACGTCAAGGGCGGCGCGCCCCACGCGGACTTCCGGTTCCTGCGAGCCGAAGCGCCCGTGTTCTTCCACAAGGAACCCGGTGGCAAGGGCTTCTGGGCGCTGACCAAGTACGACGATCTGGTGACCGTGTCCAAGGACCCGGGCCGCTTCTCGTCGGCGCGTGGCGGCACCAACATCATGGACTACCCGCCGGAGGACCTGTCGACCATCCAGATGCTGATGGTCAACATGGATCCGCCGCAGCACAACAAGTTCCGCAAGCTCGCGCGCCAGGGCTTCACGCCGCGCATGACCGCGCTCATGGAGCCCAAGATCCGCGCGGCGGCCAACGGCATCATCGACAACATCGCGGCCAGCGGCTCGTGCGACTTCGTCACCAAGGTTGCCGCCGAGCTGCCCCTGCAGGTCATCGCCGATCTGATCGGCATCCCGCAAGCGGACCGGCACAAGATCTTCGACTGGTCCAACCGGCTCATCGGCTTCGATGATCCCGAGTTCCAGACCTCGCTCGCCGACGGCAAGATGGCGGCGATGGAGATGTGGATGTATGCCAACCAGCTCGCCGAGGGTCGCAAGGGCGGCAACGGCGAGGACCTGGTGTCGGTGCTCATCAACGCCGAGATCGAGGGCGAGCGTCTCTCCGAGATGGAGTTCGACGCCTTCTTCCTCCTGCTCGCGGTCGCCGGCAACGAGACCACGCGCAACCTGATCTCGGGCGGCATGCTAGCGCTCTTCGAGCATCCCGAGCAGCGCGTACGCGTGCTCGCAGATCCCTCGCTGGTGCCGAGCTGCGTCGAGGAGATGCTGCGCTGGGTCGCGCCGGTGAACTACTTCCGCCGCACGGCCACCGCCGATTGCGAGATCCGCGGGCAGAAGATCAAAGAGAACGACAAGGTCGTCATGTTCTACTCGGCCGCGAACCGGGACGAGGAGGTCTTCGCCAACTCGATGACCTTCGACGTCGGCCGCACGCCCAACGAGCACCTGTCGTTCGGCACCGGGCAGCACTTCTGTCTGGGCGCCAGCCTGGCCCGCCTCGAGATCCGTGTGATGTTCGAGGAGCTGTTCAAGCGCCTGCCCGACATCGAGCTGGCCGGTCCGGTGCGTCGCCTGCGCTCCAACTTCATCAACGGCGTGAAAGAAATCCCGATCCGGTTCGCCCCGAAGTAACAGCTCTAGCGAGGGTCGCCATGCAAGAGATGAAGGGTTTCCCGCGGGGATGGTTCGTCGTCTGTTTCTCCGACGACCTCGCGGTGGGTACGACGCGCGCCATGCGCTACTTCGGCCAGGACCTGGCCGCGTTCCGCGGTGAGGACGGAGTGGCGCAGGTGCTCGACGCGCACTGCCCACACCTGGGCGCCAACCTGGCCATCGGCGGCAAGGTCGAGGGCTGCACGCTGCGCTGCCCGTTCCACGCCTGGCGCTTCGGCGCCGACGGTGTGTGCGTCGAGATCCCGTACACCAAGAACGCGATCCCGGCCAAGGCGCGCGTGCGCTCGTGGCCGACGCGCGAGGTGAACGGCCTCGTCATGGTCTACCACGACGCCGCCGGGCACCCGCCCGCCTTCGAGATCCCGGTCATCCCGGAGTACGGCACCGCCGAGTGGCTGCCGTGGTCGACCGCGTTCTACTTCGTCAAGACGCACCCGCGCGAGATCGTCGAGAACCTCGCCGACAAGGCGCACTTCCCGCGCGTCCACAACACCGAGATCGACGACTTCGGCTTCGAGGTCGACGGCGTGCGGGCGACCCAGACGGTCAAGGGGCGCGCGTTCTTCGCCGGCGACCGCGTCGACGAGTTCGCCTCGAGCACGACCTACCACGGCCCCGCCTATCTGCTCATGCGCATGAACGGCGCGCTGCAGAACTACATGCTGGTCGCGCACACGCCCATCGACGAGAACACCCTCGACCTGCGGCTGGCCGTGACCCTGAAGGTCGTCGGCGGCGACCGCGCGAAGACCGAGAGCTGGGTCGCGCCGTACCTCAAGAACCTGAAGGAAGGGTTCGAGGACGACCTCAAGATCTGGGAGAACAAGGTCTACCGCGAGCAGCCGCTCATCTGCGAGGGCGACGGACCGATCGGAAAGCTCCGTCGCTGGTACAGGCAGTTCTACACAGAGCCGACTCCCGAGCCGGCCCGGGAGGCGGTTTCGCCATGAGCACCAACAGCACGATCCCCAGCCATGACGAGCTGCTCGCGCGCGCGCGCCGGCTCGCGCCCACGCTGACCGAGCGCGCCGCGGGCGGCGCCGAGCTGCGGCGCATCCCCGACGAGACCATCACCGACTTCAAGGAAGCCGGCTTCTTCCGCATGCTGCAGCCGCAGCGCTTCGGCGGCTTCGAGGTCGATCCGCGCACCTTCTTCGAGGTGCAGATGGCGGTCGCGACCGCGTGTCCGTCGAGCGCCTGGGTGCTCGGCGTCGTCGCGGTGCACGCCTGGCAGCTCGCGCTGTTCGCCGAGCAGGCGCAGCTCGACGTCTGGGGCAAGGACACCAGCACGCTGATCTCGTCGTCGTACGCGCCCACCGGCAAGATCACGCGCGTCGAGGGCGGCTACCGCGTCAGCGGTCGCTGGTCGTTCTCGAGCGGCTGCGATCACTGCCAGTGGGTGTTCCTGGGCGGCTTCGTGCAGCCCGAGGGCGACAGCAAGACGCCCGACATGCGCACCTTCTTGATCCCGCGCGCCGACTACAAGATCGACGACAACTGGCACGTGGCGGGCCTGAAGGCCACCGGCTCAAAGGACATCCTCGTCGACGACGCGTTCGTCCCCGAGCACCGCACCCACCGGCTCGTCGACGGCTACACGCGCAAGAGCCCGGGCAACGCGATCCACACCGCGCCGCTCTACAAGCTGCCCTTCGGCCAGATCTTCGTCCGCTCGGTCTCGACCTCGGCCATCGGCGCGGCGCAGGGCGCGCTCGAGTCGTACGTCAACACCGCCGCCAAGCGCGTCGCCGCGGGCGACGGCGCCAAGGTCGCCGAGGATCCGACCGCGCAGGTGGTCGCCGCCGAGGCGGCCGCGCTCATCGACGAGGCCAAGCTCATCCTGCACCGCAACTTCGACGAGCTCATGACGCTCGCGCGTGCCGGCCAGGAGATGCCCATCGAGCGGCGCGTGCGCTTCCGCTACGACTCGTCGCGCGCGGTCGCCAAGTGCGTCGCGGCCGTCGACGGCCTGTTCACCGCCAGCGGCGGCCGGGCCATCTTCCTGAACAGCCCGATCCTGCGCTTCTTCATGGACGTCCATGCGGCGCGTGCGCACTACGCCAACAACCCGGACAAGCCGGGCCGCAATTACGGCGGCGTGCAGCTGTCCCTCAAGAACACCGACTTCTTCATCTAGTCACCGGTAGAGGCTTCTCATGACCTTGGGCGTTGCTCAGCTCGGCTATCTCGGCTTCGAGGTCAAGGACGTCTCGGCGTGGGAGAAGTTCGCGACGCAGGTCCTCGGGCTCACCGTGGCGACGCGCCGTGACAACGGCGGCTTCTCGCTGCGCATGGACGGCCACGAGCACCGCTTCCTCATCGAGCCCGGCAGCGCCGAGGATCTGTCGCTGCTCGGCTGGGAGGTCGCCGACGAGGCGACCCTGCTTGCGCTCGCGGCCAGGCTGCGCGGGGCCGGCGTGGACGTGAGCGAGGGCAGCCGCGACGACGCCGCGGCGCGCCGCGTGGCGCGTCTGTTCCGCTACCGCGATCCGTCGGGCATCCCGTCCGAGCTCTACTGCGGACCGGCGCTGGCCGCCGAGTCGTTCGTGTCGCCGGTCGTGCGCGCGGGCTTCGTCGCCGACGACGTCGGCC
>JBKJOI010000821.1:0-8388 GCA_046595695.1 Haliangiales bacterium
GACGGTCTCGCCGCCACCCAGGTAGATCCAGGTGTCGTCCGGGCCGAGCGCGGGCGCGAACGCGCGCGTCACCACCCACGCGGTCAGCTTCTCGCGCGCGCCGCCGATGCTGTCGCCGGGCACCGACGCGGCCACGGCCTGGCCACCGGTGGCGATCGAGGTGATGGTGACGCGCTCGAAGTCGTCGCGCGCGGCCCCGCCGGCGTCGCGCCCGCCCGCGAGGTAGACGTGGGTCACGCTGGGGTTGCCGGGATCGACGACCGCGGCGAGCGCCGCTCCCGAGCGCGCCGAGCCCAGCGAACCGGCCAGCTGCCACAGCCCGAGCGCGCCGGCCTTGAGCGGCGCCTCGCCCTCGGCGGGCAGCCCGGTGTCGACCCAGCGGGTCTCCGAGCTGGCGGTCTCGGTGACGAAGAGCTCCTCGCCCGACGGATCGCTGGGCCCCGGGGTGCGGTAGATCCGGTAGCCGGTCGCGCCCGGCACCGCTGCCCAGGTGAGCGTCAGGTGGATCCGCTCGGCGCGTCCGGGCACGACCACGAGCGCGGGCGGCGACGCCAGCGTCTCGCCGCCGGGATCGATCGGGTCGTCGGGGCCGCGGCGCGCGGCCACGCGGTAGATCCACTGCCCGCCCGCGAGGCCGGTGCCGTCGCCGAGCGCGAGGTCGAAGCCGGCCATGCGCGGCGCGTCGGCGGGTTCCAGGATGGGCGCGCGCTCGATGCTGGCGAGCGCCGTGGTGCCCGTCTGCCCGCCCAGCGCGTAGACGAAGCGACCCACCCGCACCACGCCGTGCAGCGTGCGCGGCGTGGTCATGCGCGTGCGCTGCCGGCGGAACGCGTTCGCGCGGCCCCAAAGATCGTGCTTGCAGCTCTCGACCGTGTCGCGCGCGCCCGTCGGCGTGCCGTCGTCGCCACCCACGACATACAGGAGCGGGTGCCCGGCGAACCGCGTCGCCGCGGCGCCCGGGGCCCGGCGCGGGTCGCGCAGCACCGGGAATAGCCGCAGCACCGGCGTCGCCGCGGAGAAGCCGATCGCCGAGTACTGCGCGATCGCGCTCGAGGCGTTGGTCACGCGCACCACGCACACCGCCGCGCTGGCCATCGCGGGCGCCTGCGCGACGATCTGGGTGGCCGTGGCGAGCGTGACCTGGGCGTCGAAGCTCGTGACCTTGCCGGTGCCGCCCAGCCGGCAGCGCAGGCGCACCGCGGGCACGTCGAAGCCGCTGCCCAGGATGCGCAGCGCGGCGGCCTGCCCGGTCGGCAGCGAGTCGGGCAACACTTCGTCGATGCGCGGCGGCGCGGCGGCGATGAGCGTGAGCGCCTCGGGCAGGACGCCGACCTGGCCGTCGGGCGAGAGCACCACGAGATCGTAGCGGCCAGCGGGGACGTCGGCCGGCACCACGGCCTCGACGCGTTGCGGGTTCTCCCAGTTGAGCGCGACCATCGCGCGCGCGGGCCCGCCGCCCTCGACCGGGCGCAGGTAGAGGCGCGGTGTGGGCCGCAGCTGATCCCCACCCATCGCCACGGCCAGGTCGGTGCCAGCGTGACCGACGTCGGGCTCGAGATCGTCGATGACGAAGAGGGTCTCCGCGAGGACGCGCAACGCCGCGACCGTTTCACCCACGCAGCCCCCGGCGGTGGTCACCACGACGTCGTAGTCACCTGCCGAGACACCCGCGGGCAGCGCGATGCGGAAGCGCGCCAGCTGCCCCGGGTCTGAAGAGAACGTCAGCACCTGGCGGGTGTCGGGCTGGCCGGTTCGCTGGATCGCCACCGCCGTAGGCGGCCCGGCGGCAGCGTCGAGCCAGGCGTTCAGCTCGAAGGCCGCCCCCGACCAGACGACCGCGGGATCGACGAAGAACGCGCGCGGCGGCACGGTCACGCGCAGCGCGCTCGCGCTCGCGGCGACGCGCCCGCGGTCGTCGGTGACGGTGAGCTCGTAGGTGCCCAGCGGCAGCGCGACCTCGGCGGGCAGGGTGAGCTCGAGCGCGCCTGCCCGGACGAAGCGCACGCCCAGCGGCGCGAGCGCCGGGTCAGCGACCGGAGCGTCGGCTTCGTCGAGCCGCCGCCGCAGCGACACCTGCGGCACCACCAGCGCCGCGTCGCCGAGTGCGTCGAGCACGCGCGGCGACAGCCCGTCACCGGTGACGCGCAGCACCCGGGTGGGCGCCGCGCCGTCGCAGGTGACCGACGGCGTCACCGAGTCGATGCGCGGCGCGAGCGGCGGACCCGAGCCGCAGCCGCCCGCAAGGCCCATGCCGGGGGCGGCGGCGACCAGGATCGCGCCAGAGGCCACCAGCCATGCACTCCTCGCCGGCGACATCCAGACGTCTTAGCGCGCCGCGAGGCGCTAGTCCATGAGGCCCATGACACGCTTGGACTGCCGCTGGATCTCGATGCCGTCGCGCAGCTTCTCGAACACCTGGCGCGACGCCGGCATGCCGACGATCTCGAGGTGCGGCGAGGTGACGTCCTTGGTGAAGACGTCGATGTGCGCGATGCCGAGTATGCGATCGAGCAGCGACTGGCGGTAGCGCACGTCGCGGATGCGCCAGAGCTCGAGCACGTCGATCTTCTTGGAGAAGACGCCGGACTCGTTCTCGACGCTGCGGTTGGTCATGCGCACGCGCGTGGAGCGGCGGATGAGCGTGGTCGTGAAGAAGGCGACGCCGCCGACGGCCAGCGGGACGAGCAAGAAGAGCATCTGGTTCATGGTGCTCAACGCCTGCTTCCTAGCGATGATGAAGGCGAACGCCGCGACCGCGGGCGTGATGAGCACGATCAGGAAGTAGTTGGCGAAGTATGCACGCCACGACGGCGTGCCCTCGTAGATGATCTTCTTGTCGTCGTCGGGCGAGGGCTGGCGCGGCGCACCCGCGGCGGCGAGCGGCGCCGGCGCGCTGGCCTCACCCGCGGGCTTGCCGGTGGTCTGGTTCAACCCGCAGTGCTTGCAGACGATGGCTTCGTCCTGGATGTCTTCAGCGCAGAACCGACATTTTTTCATGAGTTCACCGGGCCCTAGAGGGAGTAGCCGATGCCGATGAGGACATCGACTTGCTGGACCTTCTGGATGCCCTCGGCGGCGTTGTCGGGGCTCGAGCTCGAGGAGAGCACGAGCGGCGACAGCCGGGCCGTGAGGCCGCCGCCGAGGCGAAAGTCGATGCCGATGCCGGCGCGAAAGACGAACATGGGGACGGGCCCGGTGGCCGCCTGGCCGTCCGAGGTGAACGGGTTGCCTTCGCCCAGGCCGGTGAACCAGGTGACGCCGAGGCCGAGGTCGAGGCGCAGATCGATGCGGCGTCCGAGCGCATAGAGGAGATCGCCGGTCGCGACCAGGGTCGCCAGGCCCGCGGTGCCGGCCTCGCCGCCTGCGCGCGCCTCGTACGGAATCGGCGTATAGCCGAACGTGGCGCCGGCGCCGAGGCCGAGCTTGCCGCGCGTCAGCAGATAGCCGCCGCCCACGTTCATCGAGAAGCGAACCGGGATCTTGGGGCCACCGCCGAGATCGACGAAGGCGGGCCCGACCGCAGCGGTCAGCCAGATGGGTCGGTCGCGATGGAACTCGGCGATGGCGCTGATGCCGGGGCCGCTGTCGCCGCCGCCGATGGCCGTGCCACCCGTGTCGGTGTCGGTGTCGGTGTCGCCGTCCGTGGCCACACCCGTGCCGCCGGTGCCCGTGCCACCCGTGCCGCCGGTGCCCGTGCCACCCGTGCTGCCCGTGCCGGTGCCGCCGGTGCCGCCGGTGCCGCCGGTGCCGGTGCCGCCGGTGCCGCCGGTGCCGGTGCCACCCGTACCCGTACCGCCCGTACCCGTACCGCCCGTACCCGTACCTGTGCCCGTGCCTCCCGTACCCGTGCCGCCGCCCGCCTTGGCCTTGGCGAGCTCGGCCTCCATCTCGGACACCCGGGTCTCGACGTCGGCCTTGTTGGGCGCGTTCGGCGCCAGCGACAGGTAGCGCTTGTAGAAGAACCGGGCGCGTTCCCAGTTCTCCTTCATGCGATAGGACTGCGCGATGTTGTAGAGGAAGACCGGCTCCGGGAAGAGCTCGAAGGCCTTGGTGAACTCGACGATGGCCTCATCGAATCGACCCAGGTTGTAGTGGGTCGTGCCGGTCTCGTAGTGGCCCTTGGCCTTCTTCTTGTTCGCGTCCGAGGTCTGGGCGCTGGCGACCGGTGCGCAAATCGCCACACCGACCACCGCCGCCACCAGAGGAGCTCCGGTCCTGAATCGATTCATCATGGCCGGCGCATTTTACAGCGGATCAGAACACGGGGGCTAGCACGTCGTCGCTACCGGGCTTGTTCGGGGTTTTGCCCGCGCCCGGTGGTTTCTTTGTCGTTCCGGTGGTCTTGCCCGGGGTGCCCCCGTCTCGACCGGCCTTCGCCGACCCCGATCCCGACTCGCCCGACGCGCGCCGGCGATCCTTCGCCAGCGAGATCTCGAGCTGCGCGTCCATGCTGAGCTTCACCGGACGGACCGCCTCCTTGTAGCCTTCGGCGCGCACCGTGATCTTGGATTCTCCGTCGCTGCGGGGCAACTCGAGCTCGAGCGGTGTCTTGCCGCGCGATAGGGTCTCGGCGCCCACGAACACATCGGCCCCGACCGGGGCGCTGGTCACGCTGATGCTGATGGTCTTGCTGCCCGCGACCACCGGGGGATCGACCGGCTTACTCGGCTCCGGGTCCACGGCCGGCTTGCCGGGCTCGGCCGGCTTGCCGGGATCGACCACCGGCGCCGGCGCCTGGGCTGCGGCCGTCTCGGCCCCGGCGCCACCGCGCGTGGCCAGGACGATCCCCCCGACCACCAGCGCGACCGCGACCACGGCGCCGCCGATGAAGAGCGGCATCCGGTTGCGCGCCGGCGCCTCGAAGCTGGGCCCGGGATCGACGCCGCTGCCGACGACGACGCTGGGCGCGCGCGGCACCCCGGCACCGGGGGTCGCGACTGGCAGCCCGGCCCCCGGATACGGCGTGCGCGCCTGGCCGGGCGGCAGCGGGCCGCCCGCGCCGTAGCCGCCGTCGCCGTCGCTCGGCCGGTAAAATGCGTCGAGGCCGCCGCGCGCATCGATGTAGCCCTGCGGATCGCGCAGCGCCTCGATGAGCTCCTCCATGGTCTGGAAACGGTCCTCGCGCTTCTTCTCGAGCGTCTTCATGATCACCGCCTCGACGTGCGGCGCCACAGCACCGCGCGAGGAGATCGGTCGCGCCGGGCGCTTGGTCAGGTGCTGCACCAGCACCTCGCCGTAGCCCTCGCCGGCGAATGGCACCTGGCCGGTGATCATCTCGTAGAGCACGATGCCGAGCGCGTACACGTCGGTGCGCGCGTCGATGTTGCCCTTGCCCTCGCACTGCTCCGGCGACATGTACGCCGGGGTGCCCATCACGATGCCGGTGCGCGTGCGGCGCGAGCCGGGCGCGTCGCCGGTCAGCTTGGCGATGCCGAAGTCGAGGACCTTGACGAAGTCCTTCTCCCGGCCGCGCGTGATGAGATAGATGTTATCGGGCTTGAGGTCGCGGTGGATGATGCCCTTGGCGTGCGACGCCGCCAGCGCGTCGGCCACCTGCATCGCAATGGGGAACGCGCGCTCCGGCGGCATGGGCGACTCGCGCTGGATGGCCGAGGCGAGCGCCTCGCCGCCCAGGAACTCCATGATGAAGTACACGAAGCCGGGGCCGGTCTGCGTCTGCACCACGCCGTAGTCGATGATGTCGACGATGTTCGGGTGCTGGATGTCGTTGACCGCCTTGGCCTCGTTGAAGAAGCGCGAGACGACGTCCTGGTTGGCCGAGTACTCGTCGTGGAGCACCTTCAGCGCGACCTTCTTGCCGATGAGCGGGTGCTCGGCCAGATACACCGAGCCCATGCCGCCCTCGCCCAGCTTGGCGACCACGCGATAGTTGCCGATGGTCGCGCCGATCAGCGAGGATTGTGCGCTTACTCCTGGCCCCTCCATCTTAGCTCTCCCCCAGGTGCCTAATGAAATTCGTGGCCGATCCTACCACGGGATCGATAACTTGCCCGGCCACGCCCACGTGCTAGGTGTGGAGTACCATCGGTGACGGAGTGACGATGCGAATGGCCGGTTGGCTCGGACGTTGGACGCAGGTGGCCACCCTCGCCTTGGCCTTATTCGTGCTTTTGGCCAGCCTCCATGCCGGGGACGCCGAGGCCAGGAAGCGCAAGCGCGGCGGGCGCAAGTCCCCGCCCATCCCGGCGCTCACCCGGGACGGCCTGCCCAATGTGCAGGCGTTCGGCGCCATTGTGGTCGACCTAGACGCCGGCACCGAGCTCTACTCCAAGCACGCCGACGACACCCGCTTCATCGCGTCGACGACCAAGATCTTCGTCGCCATGGTGGTGCGCGCGCGCGGCGTGGATCTGAACGGCGAGACCGTCATCACCGACGACGACCAGAAGCGCGCCCGGGGCGGCGCCAAGTCGCGCCTGCTGGTCGGCCGCCGCTTCAAGAACGGCGATCTGCTGAAGGCAATGCTGATCGCCTCCGACAACCGCGCGTGCACCGCCATCGCGCGCGCCGCCGGCATGACCCCCGAGCAGCTGATCGTCGAGATGAACGCGCTGGCCCGGCAGCTGGGCCTGAAGAAGACGAAGTTCAGCGACCCCTCGGGCCTGCGCGGCAACGAGTCGACGCCGCGCGAGATGACCATCGCCCTGCGCGAGGCCATGAGCGACCCCCTCATCGCCGAGATCATGGCCATGCACGAGGCCGACGTCCACGCCACCGACTCGGGCGAGACCGTCAGCAAGGGCAAGAAGGTCATCAAAAAATCGAACTACATGGTGCACTACAACAACACCAACGTGTCGCTGCGCACCAGCCGCTTCACCGTGCTCGGCGGCAAGACCGGCTACACCGACCTTGCGCGCTACTGCCTGGTGATCGCCACGAAGATCGGCGGCAAGCGCTACCTCATGACCTTCCTGGGCGCCGAGGGCGAGCTGACCCGCTTCGCCGACTTCCAGCGCGTCTGCGAGTGGATCGAGTCGGGGCGCTTCGCGGGCAAGTCCTCGCGCGGCCAGAGCATCGGCGCGCTCGCCGACCCGCCGCCCGCGGCGGTCTCACCGCGCCTGGCGCGTTAGCGCCGGCAGCTCCGGCAGCGCCGCGAGGGCAGCCGCCCGCGCCGCCCGCGCCGCCGCCGACGACTCCTGCTGGACTACTCTTGTCTGGCTACGGCCCGGTGCGAGAGGCGGGACTCGAACCCGCACGACCTTTCGGTCAGGAGCTTCTAAGACTCCTACGTCTGCCATTTCGCCACTCTCGCGCGCGCGACTTCCGCGGAACAGTCTACCGAAAAGCCCCCTTGACCAGCCCGGGAAGCGAGGCCCGAAAACAGAAACGGGACCGACGATGGCTCGTGGTCCCGCTTCATTTCTTGCCGGTACGGTGAGGGCAGAAGGAGTCGAACCTTCAACCTGCGGATTAAGAGTCCGATGCTCTGCCAGTTGAGCTATGCCCCCGTGGTTGCTACATGCTGCTTCAGTTGTCAGTGCTGCTTGGATCGCCGGGCCGTTCTGTGGTGCGCCCGGGGCGACTCGAACGCCCGGCCCTCGGATTCGAAGTCCGATGCTCTATCCAATTGAGCTACGGGCGCGGTGTCGAGGCCGTGTAATTATTCAATTGCGGCTGGCCTGTCAACGTTTTTTCGCGACTGTTCTCTCGACCCTATCGCCCGGCACTTCTCGCTACCCCTCTCGTAGCCCCTCCCGCGGCCCCTCCAGAAGCCTTCTCGCGGATTTTCTCCCGCTGAACGCCCGATGCCTCAGGTGCGCCATGGATGGTGCGCCTGCTTACCCTCGTGGTAGACGCGACGTGTCCGGTTCTGTAGGCTGGTCTGGCCACTAGGTTTCCCGGAAACATCGTCCGTGAAACTTCGAATCGAAAAACCTTAAGTTGGGGCGCGGGAGTAATCAGCATGAACTTGAGCAGGGTGCGGGCGCTTGTCGTTGCGTCGTGGCTTCTGTCGGCGTTGCTGGGGACGGGCAGCGGGTGTTCGGGCGGATGCGCGTGCGTCGCTCCGCTCCCAAAACCGTTACCGAGTGACCAGATCATCGAGGGTGGCGCGCAGGTACGCGTGACTCCCGCAGGCTTCGACACGCTCACGTCGATCATTCCTGGGTTCCTCAACAACGCCATCGCGGCCGGGATCTGCATCCCCCAGCAGAACATCTCGTTCGTCGGTCAGCTGCGCGTCTGTGACCAGAACGCGTGCTCCGGTGGCGCTCACGGCTGCGGCGTGTCGGTGCACCTGGATCACCTGAACATGTCCGTGCCCGACGCACAGACGTTCCGCATCGACGCGCAGTTCGACGTGTCGTAGGTGACGTGCACCGTCACGAAGCCGTCGAACTGCGCGTCGATGCGGAACGTCTGTGC
>JBKJOI010000302.1:0-4198 GCA_046595695.1 Haliangiales bacterium
CCACGGGATTCGGGTGCCGCAGCCTGCCGGCGGAGAAAAACTGCTCGGCATGCATCAACCTGGGCACCGGCTTCTACTGCTACACGACGGGATACCTGCAGGCGTGCGGCGGAGACAGCTATCGGAAGCCCGCGGCGGAAGCTACCGCTAGTTGCAGGCGGCCGGCGAAGCGGCCTCGGTCACGTCGGCGGCGGAGCGCGGCTCGAGCTTGAACTTGCCGAACGAGTAGTCGAGCACGCCAACGATGTTGCTGTAGCACTTGTCGACCGCGACGTTCGTCGGGCGCTTGAACATCATGTCGTCGATCGTGATCAGCGTGCCCACGACCCCGACCGTCCAGTCGCCGAACTCGGATGGCGCGTCGGGATTCGCCGACACGACCTTCACGTTCTCGAGCTTCACCAGCACGCCTTCGTACGGCTCGGCCAGGGCCGGATTGGCGAGGGTCGCGACGGTCACGGTGACCGACGTGGGCGCCGCGCCTCCCGTGGCGGTGCGCTCGATGGTCGGCTTGCCACCGCCCGCGCCTTCGATCTCGGTCAGGTCGAAGAATTCTTCGACCGCGCCGCCCACGTTCACGACGTCGCCGGGGACCAGCGTATCAATGGTGGCGTTGGTCCCGCTGATCGTCGGCAGGAACACGAGCACGCCGCCGAGCGGGGCGCCGGTAGCTGCATCTGCTACCCACACGCGGTGCTCTTCCACCGGGGTCGGGGCACCGACGGACTTGAATTTCGCCACCGCGGTCACCACCACGCCGGTAAGCGTCACGAGCGCGCCGACGTCGGCGGTGCCGTCCTGGATCTCGGTCACCGAGCTCGCGGGCTCGGGAATCGCCGGGCAGCCGGTACCTCCGGTCGCGTAGTCAGCCTCGGAGCGCGGCAACAGCTTATAGTCATAGAAGTAGTTGACGACGCCCGTGATCGACACGAAGCAGTCGTTCAGGGCGAACTCGGTGCCGCCGATCGACAGCGGCGCGATGCGGTCCTGGACGCGGAAGGGCCCAGTGACGCGCATCTCCTTGGCGGAGCCGGCCACGCGCGGCGCCTGCACAACCGCGACGTTCTCGAGCTTGATGAGCACACTCTCCCACTTCTCGGCCTCGTCTTCGTCGGCGGCGATCGCCAGGGCGTCGACGATCTGGGGCGCGATCGTTGCGGTGCCCGTCTTGATCAGCATGATCTGACCGCCGTCAGCGGCCTGCAGCTGGGTCATCGACTTGTCGTCCGGGGTTCCCGTCATGGGCACATACTTGAATTCCTTCTTCAGACCGCCGCCCACCGACACGACGTCACCCACGGCAACGTCGGTGAAGTTGACCGGCCTGAAGACGAAAAGTGCGGAGAAGGGGCCGCCCTGGGGATCCTGGACGTACACACCCGGACCCTTGGCGTCGAGGGCGGTCACGACGACGCCCTCGAGGATGACCGGCGTGCCCTCTGGCATGGCTTCAGCCTGGATGTCGTAGATGCTGGTGCCGCCGCCCGCGGCGTCGGGAACGCCGCCGTCACCGCTGACGTCGTCGTCGCCCCCGTCGTCGTCGCCGCTGCCCGAGCCGCGGCAGGCGGAGCTCGCCGTCGCCAGCGCCAGGATTGCCATGAAGCCGATGAAACGTACGTTGTGCATCTGATGTCTCCCCGTAACTAGCTTTCGGGGCGTCCGTGGTGGCCGCCTCCGTCGGTGTCGCTCGACGCAGCGCGTCTCAACGACATCCGAAAATGCGAAACCCCGGAGCTATACGAACTCCGGGGCGTCACGTCGAGTGAATTCTTTGTCGCGCGGCCGGCCGTGATCTGGCCGCGCCTGACTGAAAACTACTCGTCCTTCTTGGACTTCTTCGACGCGGCCTTGGCGGGCTTGCCGGGCTTCTCGTCGGCCTCGACGTCCGCCTTGGGCGCATTGGCGGCCTTCGCGGAGGCCTCGGCCTTGGGCGCCTTCGCCTTCTTCGGCGCGGCCTTCTCGGTGCCCTCGGCCTCGGCCTCGACCGGCTCGGGCGCCTCGACCGGCGGCTCGGCCATCACGGTGAGCTCGATGTACGCCATCGGCGCGGCATCGCCACGACGGGTGCGCGTCTTGAGGATGCGCGTGTAGCCGCCCGGACGGCCCTTGAAGCGGGGCGCGACCTCGCTGAACAGCTTGTCGATAGCCTCGTCCGAGCGCAGCACGCGGCGCGCCATGCGGATCGCGTGCACGATGCGCGCTTTCTCGTCAGTGGTGCGCTTCTCACGCGGCTTCGCCGTCAGGTCGAGCACCGAGGTGCCCCACGAGATCGTCTTGTCCGCGAGACCGCGCAGCTCCTTGGCCTTGGGCTCAGTGGTCTCGATACGCTCGTGCATCACCAGCGACGCGAGCATGTTCGAGAACATGGCGCTGCGGTGTGACGACGTGCGGTTTAGCTTCCGGCCGTGCTTCTGATGACGCATTTCGAACCTTCCTCAACTCATCCCGTCAGCGCGAGCTGACCGTAGTCTCGATGGCGACTAGCTGACCTTCTTCGGGGGCTGCTGGTTACCCGGCCAGTTGTCGAGCTTCATGCCGAGCGACAGGCCCATCTCTGCGAGGATCTCTTTGATCTCCTTCAGAGACTTGCGCCCGAAGTTCTTCGTCTTCAGCATCTCGGCCTCGGTCTTCTGAACCAGCTCGCCGATGTACTTGATGTTGGCGTTCTGGAGGCAGTTCGCCGAGCGAACCGACAGCTCCAGCTCGTCGACCGTGCGCCACAGGTTGTCGTTGAGCTTCTCCTGCTCCTCGTTCACCGGCGCATCGACGGGCTCGGGCTGCTCCTCGAAGTTGATGAAGATCGTGAGCTGCTCCTTCATGATCTTCGCCGCGAACGCGACCGCGTCATCCGGGCGGATGGCGCCGTTGGTCCACACTTCGAGGTTCAGCTTGTCGAAGTCCGTCTGCTGCCCGACGCGCGCGTTGGTCACCGTGTAGTTGACCTTGCGCACCGGCGAGAACAGCGAGTCGACCGGGACCACGCCCACGGGCATGGTCGCCGTCTTGTTGCGCTCGGCGGGCACGTAACCGCGGCCCATGCCGACGTAGAGCTCCATGTGGAGCTTGCCGCCACGCGACAGGGTCGCGATGTGGTGATCGGGGTTCAGGCACTCCACGCCGTCAGTCAGCGTGATGTCCTTGCCGGTCACGCGGCCCTCGCCCTCTTTGTCGAGGCGGAGCACGCGCGACTTGGCGTCGTGCATGCGCAGCACGACTTCCTTGAGGTTCAGGATGATGTCGGTCACGTCCTCGACGACGTCGGGCAGGTGCATGAACTCATGCAGCGCGCCCTCGATCTTGACGGCCGTGATCGCGGCACCCTGCAGCGACGACAGCAGGATACGGCGGAGCGAGTTGCCCAGCGTGATGCCGAAGCCGCGCTCGAGCGGCTCGCACATGAACTTACCGTAGTTGTCCGAACGCTCCTCGAGCTCGAGCATTCGGGGACGGATCAAGTCCCGCCAGTTCTTCGCGATCATCGCCTGCTGGGTAACCGACATGCTTCGCTTCCTCCGGTCGTTCTTCTGATGCTGCCGTTTGTGCCGTCTTTAGAAGATGGCCGCTGCGCGACTGCCGACTACTTCGAGTAGAGCTCGACGATGAGCTGCTCGCGGATCGGCAGGGTGACGTCCTCGCGCGTAGGCAGCGAAGCCACGACTCCCTTGAACACGTCCTTGGAAAGCTCGAGCCACTTGGGCACGCCGCGGCGCTCGACGGCACCGACCGAGTCGATGATGCGCGCGATCTTCCGCGACACTTCACGAACCTCGATGATGTCCTTGGCGCGCACGATGTACGACGGGATGTTGACCCGCTTGCCGTTGATCGTGAAGTGGCCGTGCCGCACCAGCTGGCGCGCTTCGGCATGATCCGAGGCGAAACCGAGCCGGTAGATCACGTTGTCCAGGCGGCGCTCGAGCAGCTGGATGAGATTCTCACCCGTGACGCCCTTCATGCGCGACGCCTTGTAGTAGTAGCCGCGGAACTGACGCTCGGCGATGCCGTAGATGCGCTTCACCTTCTGCTTCTCGCGCAGCTGCTCACGGTAGTCCGAGGCCTTCTTGCGCCGCGCCTGGCCGTGCTGGCCCGGCGGGTAAGCGCGGCGTTCGTAGCCGCACTTGTCGGTGTAGCAGCGGTCCCCCTTGAGGAACAGCTTCATGTCTTCGCGCCGGCAGAGCCGGCACACGGGGCCGATGTA
>JBKJOI010000307.1:0-2674 GCA_046595695.1 Haliangiales bacterium
CGTCCTCGGTGACGATCGACAGCACCGGATCGCCTGCCTGCAGGCTCTGGCCGGCGCGGATGCGCACGTCGCTCACCACTCCGGCCTCGGTCGCGCGCACGAGCTTCTCCTCGAGCCGCGCGTGCGCCAGCTCGCGCGCCGCGCGCAGCCCGGTGAGCGACTGCCGCGCCGACTCGTCGGCGGGGTTGGCGAGCGTCTTGACCAGCTGCAGCTCGAACTCCTGGTCGACGCGCTCGAGCTCGGCGACGTCGCCGTGGAAGCGCAGTAGCACCTGGCCGGCGGCGACCCGCTGCCCGGGCTGGACCTCGACCGCGGCGACGGTGCCGGCCTGGCGCGCGGTCAGCTCGGCGCGGCCGTCGACGCGCACGATCGCGACACCGGTGGCGTACTCGTCCATGGTGCCGAGCAGCGCGTAGGCGACCGCGACCACGAACACGCCGACCAAGAGCCCGAAGCTCCACGAGGTCCAGCGCGGCGTCAGGCGCATGACCTCGCCCTCGTGCTGGTAGCCGAGGTGGTGATCGAGCGCCTCCTTGCGGAAGAGCTGCTGCGGCGGCGCCGGTGGTGCGGCCGCGTCCTCGCGCTCGTCCGGTGGCACCGGCTGAGAGTGTGACGGCCCGGGCATGCGAGTCAACCGCGCCGCGCGCGCGCCAGCCGCGACTCGTAGAGGCGCACGAGGAAGTCGTAGAGCACGAGCTCCTGCGGGCGCGCCGCCGAGCGCAGCAGCCGGTTGGCGTGCATGTGCAGGTAGCTGCCGGCGAGCGTCTCGAGCGGCTCGCTGAGCTTCGCCGCGCGCAGCGCCGCGGCCACCGGCCGCAACATGTCGGAGCGGCGCGCGAACACCGGCAGCAGCTCGGCGAACGGGCTGTCCGCGTCGCGCGCCGGGTCGACGAGCGCCTCGAGCGAGGCGCGCTGCTTGCGGAACTTGTCGCCGAGCGCCTTCTCGCCCTGGGTCGCGATGCTGAACTCGCGCCCGAACGCGGCGCGCGCGCGGCGCACGATCTCGAGCCGCGCGGGCACCTCGAAGCCGAGATCGGCGAGCAGCTGATCCATGCCGCGCAGCGCCAGGCGCCAGCGCGCGTCGGCGGCGGCGTCGCCGGCGAGGCCGTCGACGAGCGCGAGCGCGGCGTCGCTCTCGGCGTGGAAGAGGCGCTCGGACAGCGCGATGCCCTCGTCGCCGCCGTAGCGCTCGACCTCGCGCTCGTAGGTATCGAGCACCACGCGGTGGACCGCGCCACGCTCGAAGAAGGGCGCGAGCGCGGCGGCCAGCGCCGGCTCGACGCCCTCGCGCAGGCGCGCGGGCTCACCGTGGAAGCGCACGCGCAGGTGCCAGCCCGGATCGCCGTAGCGGATGTAGAACCAGCCGTCGGCGGCGCCCGAGCCGAGCGCGTGCGCGACCACCGGCGCGATCGCCTCGCGCAGCACGCGATCGCCGTAGCCCGGGCCGGTGTAGATCTTCGCGTACAGCCACTCCGAGCCGGGCGGGTAGCGACGCGTGGCCGGCGCGGCCGTGGCGTGCGCTCGCACCGCCGCCGGCGCAGCCTCGCCGGCCTCCTTGGGCTGCTCCAGCCGCCGCACGTACGGCACGACCAGCTCGTGGGTGAACTTGCCCTCCGGCCCGGTCGCGCACAGCGCTGCGGGCTCGGGCCACATCTCGACCAGCTCGACCTCGCCGCGATCCTTGACCAGGTGCGCGAAGGTCTCGATCGACAGCACGTTGTCGAGATCGACGGGCAGCTCGTTGTCGTAGTCGGCGAGCTCGATGAAGCGTGGCCAGCCGATCTCGGCGCGCAGGCGCTGCGCCGCGGCGAAGCGCGCGCTGCCCTTGCCCTTCACGATCGGCTCGAGGCGCGCCTTGCTCATGCGCCAGCGCGCGCGTGCCAGCACCAGCTTGCCGTGACGCACGCGCGGCAGCGCCTCCATGGAGTCGAGCGCGCCCCAGCTCCAGCCCGGCACGCCGTAGGTCTGCTGGCCCTGGATCTCGCACAGGAAGCGGTAGAGCCCGAGGTTGCGCGAGCTCGAGAAGTTGTGCGCGGTGGTGAGCCGCGGCAGCACCTCGCGGCCGAGCCGGCGCGAGCGCAGCACCACGCGCTCGCCCTGCACCGAGACCAGCAGATCGTCGACGGCGAGCTGCTGCTCGGGGGCGGCGCCCGAGCGGCCCAGGAAGGGGATCTCCCACGAGCGCAGCACGGGACGCGCCAGCACGTTGCCGACGCGGCCCTCGGGCAGGTGCACGAGCTCGGCGAAGAGCGCGTCGGGGCGGAGCGCTTCTTCCTCACGGATGTGCGCGCGCACGTGCGCCTCGAGCTCGGGGTCGCCGTGGCAGAAGCGGCCGAGCAGGTTGGCGCCCGAGGGGCCGCTGCCGCCCTTGAAGTAGAGCTGGAAGTCGCCCGCGGCGAGCGCCTCGGGCGACGCGGCCGCGAGCGTGGCCATGATCGAGAACGCGTCCGGCAAGGGTGGCTTGTCGCCGGTCGCCGCGAGCGCCTCGAGGTCCTTCTCGTCGAGCACGAGCTCGCGCGCGCCGCCCGGTGCGTGCGCGCCGACGGGTGCTTCCATCAACCGGCGCAACAGGTGGCGCTCGCGCGCGCGCCACGGCACCAGGTTCTCGTTCGCGCCGCCGCCGCCGCCGCCGCCGCCGCCGAAAGCGAGGCCCTCGAGCAGCGGCGAGCCCTCG
>JBKJOI010000003.1:0-6416 GCA_046595695.1 Haliangiales bacterium
GCGGGCGCGCCGTCGGGCTGACCGGCAAGGACGGCAAGCTCGCGGTCGCCAAGAAGATCGAGCGGCTCGGCCCCGATGGCATCGACCCGGGCCTGGTCGGCGAGGTCGTCACCGTCGATGCCACCGTGCTGGAGAAGCTAGCCGGCGAGTTCATCCCGGTGATCGCGCCCATCGCCGTCGACGCCGAGGGCCGGACCCTGAACGTGAACGCGGATCCGTTCGCCGCCAAGCTCGCGGTCGCGCTCTCCGCGGAGAAGCTGGTCCTGCTCACCGACGTGCAGGGCGTGAAGGACGGCGCCGGCGTGCTCATCCCGTCGCTGTCCGCGTCGCGCGCGCGCGAGCTCATCGCGAGCGGCGTGGTCTCGGGCGGCATGATCCCCAAGGTGCAGTACGCCCTCGACGCGCTCGCCGAGGGTGTGCGCAAGGTCCACATCGTCGACGGTCGGCTCGAGCACGCGCTCTTGCTCGAGATCTTCACCGACCGCGGCGTCGGGACCGAGCTGACCCAGCCGTAGCGCTGGCTTGGACCTGCTTGGCACGGGCCACGTCTGGGCCTTGGCGGATGACAACACGGCGCACGCGCAGTAAGGATCGGACATGTCCCTGGTGAACCACGATCGTCTCGTCGACCTCGCGAAGCGGCACCTCATCCAGAACTACAAGCAGCAGCCGATCGTGCTGTCTCGCGGCGTCGGCGTGCGCGTGTGGGACGTCCAGGACCGCTCGTTCCTGGACATGACCGCCGGCATCGCGGTGTGCGCCCTCGGGCACGCGCACCCGGGTCTCACGCGCGCGATCCGCGACCAGGCGGGCAAGCTGCTGCAGGTCTCGAACCTCTACTTCGGCGAGCGCCAGATCGAGCTGGCCGAGGCGCTGACCAAGCGCTCCTTCGCCGACCGCGTGTTCTTCTGCAACTCGGGCGGCGAGGCCAACGAGGCCGCGCTCAAGTGCGCGCGCCGCTACCAGGCGGTGGTCGCGCGGGCCCCCGAGCGCGTGATCATCGCCTCCATGGAGGCGAGCTTCCACGGCCGCACCATCGCGACGGTGTCGATCACCGGCCAGGAGAAGTACCGGCAGAACTTCGGCCCGCTGTTCGACCCGGTGCGCTTCCTGCCGTTCGGCGATCTGGTCGCCGCCGAGGCGCTGCTGTCGACCGACAAGGTCTGCGCGCTCATCACCGAGCCGATCCAGGCCGAGGGCGGCATCCTCGTGCCGCCGGCGGGCTACCTCAAGGCGCTGCGCGAGCTGTGCAGCAAGACCGGCACGCTGCTCATCTTCGACGAGGTCCAGACCGGCGTCGGCCGCACCGGCAAGTGGTGGGGCCATGACCACGAGGATTGCACGCCCGACCTCATGACGCTCGCCAAGGGCCTCGCCGGCGGCGTGCCCATCGGCGCCATGCTGGCCTCGGAGGAGGCCGCCAAGGGCCTCTTGCCGCTCGCCGGCGAGCCGGTCACGCACGCGTCCACGTTCGGCGGCAACCCGCTGGCGTGCGCCGCGGCGCTGGCGGTGATCGAGCACATCGAGTCGGAGAAGGTGCTCGAGAACGTCGTCCTGGTCGGCGAGCACCTGGGCGCCGGGCTGCGTCGCCTGGCCGAGCTGTACCCGAACGTCGCCACCGGCGCGCGTGGTCGCGGGCTGCTGCGCGGCCTGGTGGTCAAGAGCGACCCCGCCGGCCTGGTCGCCGCCTGCCGCGAAAAGGGTGTGCTGCTGTCGGCCGCGGGCGCGAACGTCGTGCGCTTCGTGCCGGCGCTGAACGTCACCGCCGCCGAGATCGACGAGGCGCTCGCCATTCTCGACGCCGCGCTCGCCGAGCGCTCGGCCAAGGAGCCTGCCCAGCCATGACCAACGCCCCCACGTTCCCGCCGCCGCCCGTGAATCCGCTGCTGCCCAAGAAGCGCGACCTGCTCACCATGTGGGACCTGTCCGCCGAGGAGCTACTCCTGCTGTGCGAGCGCGCGCGCGCGCTCAAGGCGGCGCGCGCGGTCGGCGCGCTGGCGCGCACGCTGCGCGGCAAGACCCTGGGCATGATCTTCGAGAAGCCGTCCACGCGCACGCGCACCTCGTTCGAGGTCGGCATGATCGAGCTGGGCGGCCACGCGGTCTACCTGGCCCCGGAGGGCTCGCAGATCGGCCGCGGTGAGCCTATCCGCGACACCGCGCGCGTGCTCGGCGGCTACTGCCACGGTATCGTGATCCGGACCTTCGCCCAGGACCGCGCCGAGGAGCTGGCGCGCTGGGCGCCGATCCCGGTGGTCAACGGCCTCACCGACTTCGCCCACCCGTGCCAGATCATCGCCGATCTGTTCACGACCACTGAGCTGCTCGGCGACCCGCGCCCGCTGCGCTACGCCTGGATCGGCGACGGCAACAACATGGCGCACTCGTGGATCGAGGCCGCCGCGATCCTCGGCCTCGATCTGATCCTCGCCTGCCCGGACGGCTACGATCCCGACCCCGGCGTGCTCACGCGCGCGCGCGCGCGCATGGCCGAGACCGGCAAGGGCCGCCTCGAGATCACGCGCGATCCCAAGCTCGCCGCGCGCGGCGCCGACGTGCTCAACACCGATGTGTGGGCGTCGATGGGGCAGGAGGCCGAGGCGCAGAAGCGGCGCACCGCGTTTGTCGGCTACTGCATCGACGACGCGATGCTGGCCTCGGCGTCGTCACGGGCGATCGTGCTGCACTGCCTGCCCGCGCACCGCGGCGAGGAGATCGCCGAGAGCGTGCTCGAGGGCCCGCGCTCGGCGGTCTGGCGCCAGGCCGAGAACCGGCTGCACTCGCAGAAGGCCGTCCTCGAGCTGCTGATGCGCTAGCGAACGTCCTTCCGGACGTCTGCTCGGAGCGCACGGGACGTCCCCGCGTGATAGAGTCAGTCGACCGACAAGGAGATGGCTCGCATGGGGGACCGGAACTCGACCGCGATCATCGAAGCGCTCTTCACGGAGCTGGGCATCCAGGACAAGGTGACGCGCGTCTCCGACAACGTCTGGTCGCTCCAGAAGGGCTCGGCGACGGTGCAGATCGTGGCCGCGCCCGAGTTCGTGGTCGCGACCTCGCGCGTCGCGGACAAGCTGCCCGCGCAGAACCGCGAGGGCTTCTTCCGCATGCTGCTGGCCGCCAACGTCCAGCTCCTCGGCGCCTTCTTCACCCTGGAATCCAACGAGACCATCCGCATCAATCAGGTGCTGCCGGTCGACTGGCTACAGGCCAAGGAGCTTGCCTTCATCATCGGAAACGTGGCGACCAAGGCTGACGAGTGGGATGACCGCTTGAAGGCCCTCACCTCTTAAGGGTCGGAAGGGCTCGTAAAGGAGAGGATGGCCATCGCGCCTCCGATTCCAGGAGTCGAGTCGCTCGACCTCGCGCCGTTGATGAACCGCGAGTTCGATCCGGCCGACGCGGGTATGACGCCCGAGGACTACTTTGTCCTCACGCGCTGCGATGGGCGCACGACCTTCAAGCAGATCTGCACGATCGCCGGGTTTCCCGAGCCGCAGACGATGGCGATCCTGGCCAAGCTGCGCAAGGTCGGCGCGATCCTCCTGCCGGGCGAGCCGCCGCCGCGGCGTTCCCACATGCAACCGACGGCGCAGCAGCCGAGGGCAGCGCCCAGGGCACCGGCCACCGTGCCGCCGAGCGTGGCCGGCGCCGCGCCCGCGAACGGCCCCGCGCCGCGCGCGACGCCTGCGTCCGTGGCGGCCATGGCAACGGCCGCGCCCGTGATCCGCGCCGCGGCGCCGCACGTCGGCATCGGCATCGAGCCGCCGCGGGCACGTCGCTTCACCGAGCCGGCGCCGCCCGGCGCGATCGCCGGGGAGCGGGCTCGTACGCCGTCGGGCGCGCCACCCTCGAGCGCCGCGCTGCGTACGGTGACGATCCCGCCCGAGCTACTCGCCGAGGACTGCGAGCTGTCCGAGGATCAGAAGCGCGGCATCTACACCAAGGCCGTGCTCCTGCGCGAGGGCACCCTCTTCGATCTACTCGAGGTCGACCCCGACGCCGATCGCAAGACGCTCAAGCGCGCGTACTTCAAGATCTCGAAGGACTTCCACCCCGATCGCTTCTACGGCAAGCGCCTGGGCTCGTTCCACCAGATGCTCGGCGACATCTTCAAGGCCGCCACCGACGCGTTCGAGCTGCTCGACGACGATGGCAAGCGCGAGGCCTACCGGTCGCGGCTGCGCCAGGGCTCGCGGCAGACGCCTGCGGCCGGCGCGACCACGAGCTCGCTCGGCGGTAGCCAGAGCCGGGCCGAGCGCGCCGTCGAGCTCTTCGATCAGGCCTGTCAGCACGAGGCGGCGGGCGAGGTGAAGACTGCCCTCGCGGAATTTTCCGCTGCGATCCAGCTCGACCCCCTGCCCAGATACCTCCGCCGGGCAGCAGAAGCATGTTTAAGGGCATCAGAATTGAGCTCTGCTGAGGAATATGTTAAAAAGTTCGCGGGACTTAGCCCGCGTGATGCTTCCGCCCACCGTATGCTGGCGAAGGTCCTCCGTGCACAAGGGCGGAACCGCGACGCGCTCGGGGAGCTCGAAACGGCAAGCCGGCTGGATCCCGAGAACGTGCACATCGCAGCGGAGCTCGAAGAGTTGCATAGGATCGAGAAGAGCAGCGGGGCATAGCGGCAAGCGCCGCAGGTGAGACGGGGGACATGGCGATCGAAAAGGTCATCGGGATCGACCTGGGAACCACCAACAGCTGCGTCGCTGTCGTCGAGGACGGCACGCCTGTCGTGATCCCCAACCGCGGCGGCTACAAGACGACACCGTCGATGGTCGCCATCGCGGAGAACGGCAAGCGTCTGGTCGGCCACATCGCCAAACGTCAGGCGATCACCAACGCCGAGAACACCGTCTACGCGGCCAAGCGGCTCATCGGCCGCAAGTGGGGCTCGCCGGCGGTGAAGGCGGCGATGGAGAGCGTCTCCTACCGCATCGTCGAGGGTCCGCACGACGACGTGCGCATCATGCTCCGCGATCAGGTGTTCTCGGTCCCCGAGATCAGCGCCTACATCCTGCAGGAGATGAAGCTCATCGCCGAGGAGTACCTGGGCGAAGAAGTGCAAAAGGCGGTCGTCACCGTCCCCGCGTACTTCAACGACGGGCAGCGGCAGTCGACCAAGGACGCCGGGCGCATCGCTGGCCTCGACGTGATCCGCATCATCAACGAGCCGACCGCGTCGGCGCTCGCCTACGGCTTCGGCCGCAACATCGAGCGCAAGGTCGCGGTCTACGATCTCGGCGGCGGCACCTTCGACATCTCGATCCTCGAGATCGGCAACGGCGTCTTCGAGGTCATCTCGACCGCGGGCGACACGTTCCTGGGCGGCGAGGACTTCGACAAGCGCATCATCGACTGGCTCGTCTTCGGCTTCCAGAAGGAGCACAAGATCGACCTGCGCAAGGACAAGATGGCGCTGCAGCGCCTCAAGGACGTGGCCGAGAAGGCCAAGTGCGAGCTGTCGTCCTTGCGCGAGACCGAGATCAACCTGCCGTTCATCATCTCGACCGGCAAGAACGAGGCGCTCCACCTGCAGCGCACGCTCACGCGTGAAAAGCTCGAGGAGCTCACCATCGATCTGGTCGAGCGCACCGTGCAGATCTGCAAGAAGACCCTGCAGGAAGCCGAGATCTCCAAGGGCGAGATCGAGGACGTGATCCTGGTCGGCGGCATGACGCGCATGCCCAAGGTCCAGGAGATGGTGCAGGAGTTCTTCGGCCTCGAGCCGTGCAAGGGCGTCCACCCCGACGAGGTCGTCGCGCTCGGCGCCGCGATCCAGGGCGCTGCCCTCACCGACGAGAAGAGCGACATCTTGCTCCTCGACGTCACGCCGCACTCGCTCGGCATCATGATCGTCGGTGGCTACTTCCACAAACTGATCGAGCAGAACACCACGGTCCCGACATCCGAGCAGCACGTGTTCACCACGGTCAAGGACAACCAGACCTCGGTGAAGATCCTCGTTCTTCAGGGCGAGAGCGATCGCGCCGAAGAGAACGAGCTGCTCGGCGAGTTCGTGCTGACCGGCCTGCGACGCGCGCCGCGCGGTGAGGTCGAGATCGAGGTCCAGTTCCACATCAGCGCCGACGGCATCGTGTCCGTGAAGGCGCGCGACCTCGAGACCGGCCTCGAGCAGTCGATCACCGTGACCGCGACCTCGGGCCTCACCGAGGACGAGATCAAGGGTATGGCCGAGGCCAACAAGGACTACCTGGTCGAGGTCAAGTCGAGCCAGGAGTTCGACAAGCACCGCCACGGGGCCGAGAAGATGCTCGACGAGATCGAGCACCTGTTCCCCCAGGTCACCGAGATCATCAGCGGCTCGGAGTTCGGGCAGGACGCGGTCAAGAAGGCGCGCAGCGTCTGCGATCGGACCCGCCAGGCGATCACGGCCAAGGACGGCAGGCAGCTCG
>JBKJOI010000020.1:0-11443 GCA_046595695.1 Haliangiales bacterium
ACCTGCCCATGCGCGACGCGATCGGGACCTCGCTGGTGGTGATCACCGCGAACGCCGCGGTCGGGCTGGCCGCGCGCGCATACGGAGAGAGCATCGACGTGCGGCTCGCGTCGCTGCTCTCGGTGGTGGCGATCGCCGGCGCGGTGCTCGGGCACCGGCTGAGCGGCCGCGTGCCCCAGGTGGCGCTGCGCAAGGGCTTCGCCGTGCTGGTGCTGGCGGTCGCCGCGTTCATCACCGTGCGCACCGTGGGCGGATTGCTCCATGGCGGGTGAGGCCGCGCCGCCGCTGCGCGGGCGGGTCATGGCCGTGGACGGCGCGCGCGTGCGCGTGCAGCACGAGCGCGGCGCCGAGGAGCTCGACGTGGGCGGGCCGCTGCCCGCGCCCGGCGACATCGTGGAGATCGATCGCGACGCGCGCACCTGCCGGGTGCTCACGCCCTGGCGCGGCCCGGCGGGCGGCGCGCCGACCTGGACGGTGCGCACGCTCGATCCGCGCCGGCAGCGCGCGCAGGCGGTCCGCACGCGCGTCGAGGCGGGCGTGCGCGCCTACTTCGCCGCGCGCGACTTCCGCGAGACGCGCACGCCGGTGCGCGTGCCCTGCCCCGGCCTCGAGCCGCACATCAAGCCGTTCCAGGTCGCGGGCGGCGGCTTCCTGCACACCTCGCCCGAGCTGGCGCTGAAGCGCCTCCTGGTCGGCGGGCTCGAGCGCATCTACCAGCTCGCCACCGTGTTCCGCGACGAGCCGCACGCGCCCACGCACCTGTCCGAGTTCACCATGCTCGAGTGGTACCGCGCCTACGCCGACGAGCACGCGATCATGGACGACACCGAGGCGCTGGTGGCCGCGCTCGCGCTCGAGCAGCACGGCGCGCCGCGGCTCCGTTTCGGCGGCCGCGAGATCGACGTCACGCCGCCGTGGCCGCGCCTCACCGTGCGCGCGCTTTACGCTCAGCACGCCGGCGTCGACCTGCGCGAGGACACCGACCTGCGCGCCGCGTGCGCGCGGCACGGCCTGACCACCTTGCCCGACGACACCTGGGACGATCTCTACTTCAGGCTCTGGCTAGATGTCATCGAGCCGCGCCTGCCCGCGGACCGCGCGGTGTTCGTGACCCGCTACCCGGCCTCGCAGGCGGCGCTCGCGGTCGTCGACGAAGATGCCGACGGCAGCCGCTGGGCACGCCGCTTCGAGGTCTTCGCCGGCGGCCTCGAGCTGGCGAACGCCTTCTACGAGCTCACCGATCCCGCGCTGCAGCGGCAGCGCTTCGAGGACGACCTCGCGCTGCGCGCGCGCGTGCACGGCGCGTCGTTCCCGACCGTGCCGATCGACGAGGGCTTCCTGGCCGCGCTGGCCGAGGGGCTGCCGCCGTCGGCAGGCATCGCCCTCGGCGTCGATCGGCTGGTCATGCTGCTCGCCGACGAGGCCGACATCGCGTACACGACCTGGATCGCGTACGACCTTTGAGCGCGCGCCGCTCGCGGCCCGCGCGGCGCGCTACATGCCGCCGGAGAACGCCGTGCGCAGCTCGTTGGCGTGCTCGGCAGGCAGCGCGAAGCGCAGGTGCGCGCGGCCGCCCTGGAAGCCAAGCGCCATGAGGAAGCCACTCGACGACGGCGCCGCGGTGCCGCCGGTGATGCCCGCGAGGATGCCGGTCATGTTCATGACGAAGGCCATGCTCTCGCCGCGTGTGCGCGAGTCCTCGAGCAGCCTGGCCATGCCGGTGGGCAGCTCGAGCCGCGGCGCCTTGCCGCGCGCCGCGTCGATCAGGCCAGGCATGGTCTTGGCGCTATCGGGGCCGATCGAGAAGCCGATCACATCGTCCCAGCCGCCCACCAGCATGCTCATCCGGTCGCCGTACATCTTGCGCTGCATTTCGGCCACCTCGGGCGGCAGGCTGGCGAGGTCGAACTTGCTCTCGTAGCTCATGAGGCCCACACCTTCGTGGGTGCCCGCGTTCTGGTTGACGGAGACGGTGATCTTCTGGCCCATCGCGTCGACATCGCGCGGCTTGTCGCCGAACACGCGCCCGAACAGCTTGCGCGCGTTGGCCATCGCGTCGCTGCCCGACTTCGCGCCGACCAGCTGGGTGAAGCGCATGCCGCCGCCGAAGTCGCCGACCATGGCCATCTCACCGGTGAGCTCGTCGAACCAGGCCTCCAGGGCGGCGCTGGACTCGGCGTCCAGGGGCCACCCCACCATGGTCGTGAAGAGCTCCGCGAGCACCGGGCGCAGCTTCGCGCGCAGCGGCCCGAGCACGGTCTGCGCAACCATGACCAGGCTCGGCGGCGATGCGCCCGCCGGCAGGCGGGCGAGCAACCCGCCGGTGGCGGGTTTCTGCACGGCGACGAACGCGGCGAGATCCGACCCCGGCTTGGGCACGAACGCGACGTCCAGGCTGAGCAGGTCGCCGGTCGACTCGAGTCGCACCTCGATCGCGTCGGAGCGCTCGAGCAGCCCGATGACGGCCTCGAGGTAGAGATCGAAGACGCGCCCCATCTTCTCGCCGCCCCCCGGCACGGCCGCGAGCTGCGTCTTCATCTTCTCGAAGCCGGCCTTGATGTCGTCGCGGTAGGCCGCGAGCAGCGCCGGGACGTACACGACCGCGGCGGCCATCTCGGGCGGCGCCTTCTTGGCCAGCGTGGCAAAGGCGTAGGGCGCGAGCGTCTCGACGGCGCGCTTGCCGCCGACGAGCGCGCGGCCGCCCTGGATCTGGATGGTCGCGTCCTTGGCCGCGGCGCGCAGCTTGGCCTCGTCGGCCACCCCGACGAGCAGCGCGTTGCCGTCGTCGCCCTTCTCGGGATCGAGGATCAAGAAGTACACCGGCGCGTCGTCCTTGGCGCCGTCGAGGCTGGCGAGGCCGACCGCGCGGGCCAGGCCCTTCTTCGTCTGCGGGTCCATCATGGCGCCGATGCCCGGCTGCACCTTGTCGACGTAGTCGCCGAGGCTGGTGAGCCCGCCCGCAAGCTTCGGCATGGACGCCTCGACGAGCAGCTCGATGGGCGCCGGCACGGGATCCTGGGTCGGGGTCGGCTTCGGGTCGCCGACCTTCTTGCACGCGACGAGCGCGGCCAGACAGAGCGCGACGAGCGCGGCGATTCGAGGGCTTCGTACCATGCGCGCATCCTACGCGAAGCCGGGGCGCTCCTTGCGCGCGCCTGTCACGAGCCCTAACATCTTGCGCATGGGGATCATCGATTTCGTCAAGGGCGGAATCCGCGAGCTGGCCATCGCTCGGCCGGACCACGCCAAGGGGCTCGTGGTCTACAAGCACACGGACAGCACCATTCCGATGAAGGCGCAGCTCACCGTCGAGGCGGACGAGATCGCGCTGTTCTTCAAGGACGGCAAGTTCATGGGCCAGCTGGGCCCGGGACGCCACACCATGGAGACCTCGAACATCCCCTTCCTCGATCAGCTCGTCGACTGGGGCACCGGCGGCAACCTGTGGATCGCCGAGGTCTTCTTCGTCACCACGCGCGAGCTGCCCGGGCAGAAGTTCGGCGGCAAGATCGGCAAGATCCTCGACCCGCAGTCGGGTCTGCCCATCGAGGTCATGGTGAACGGCACCTACTCGATCAAGGTGCTCGACGCGCCCAAGCTGGTCATCGGCCTGGTCGGCCTCGGCCGCGACTCGCACGAGGAGTTCCTGGCCTGGTTCAAGGAGCTCGTCCTCAAGCACATGAAGGACGACATCGCCGAGCTGGTCGTGAAGAAGAAGTGGCCGCTGCTCGACGTGACCTCGGGCGCGTACACCGAGGAGATCTGCATCGAGGTGCTGAACGGGCTGCGCCCCGACGTCGAGGCCTACGGCATCGAGGTCGTGCGCATGGCCAACTTCAACCTCGCCATGAAGGACGAGGACGAGCAGCGCCTGAACAAGATCTACGAGAACGCCGCCTACATGCGCATGGCGGGCAGCGCGCAGAACTATCAGGCGATGGCTGCGGCCAACGCCATGATGAGCGCAGGCGACGCCATGAAGTCGGGCGGCGGCGGCGGCGGCGGCAACGCCAACAACCCGCTGCTCGCGGGCGCCGGCCTGGGCGTCGGCGTGGCCATCGCGCAGCAGATGGTCGGCGGTCAGGGCATGGGCGGAGCGATGCCCGGGATTCCCGGCGCCGGCGGCAACATGCCGGGCGCGGCGCCCGCGCCGGCCGCGCCGGCCGCGCTGGCCGTCGAGACCAGCGCCTCGGTGCAGGCGCAGATCGACGGACTGACGCAGCGGCTGTCGGAGGGCAAGATCAGCGAGGATCTGTACCTCAAGCTGACCAAGGGCCTGGAAGAGCGCCTCGCGGCGCTGCGCGCCGCCGGGCGGTAGATCCGGCCGCGCGGACGCCCCTACCGCACCATCATCAGCCAGACGTCGAGCTCGAGGACGAGGCGCGGATCGGCGACCTCCTCGCCCTTGTCGTTCTTCGTGCGCCGCTCGAACGGCTCCTTCGATGGGTCCACGTTCTTGGCCGCGCACAGGCGCACGCGCAGCGCGCCGACGTCGTCGCGGCCGGCGATGGGCTGCTTGTCGAGGACCTCGCTCCAGGCGTAGATGGTGTCGCCCGCGAAGGTCGGGTTCACGTGCGAGCCGGCGTTCAGCGCCAGGATGGCGAGCGAGCCCTGCAGGCCGTTCTGCGCCAGGCCGTAGGCGATCGAGATGATGTGGCCGCCGTAGACGAGGCGCTTGCCGAAGCGCGAGCCAGCCATCTGGTGCAAGTTGAAGTGCACGCGCGCGGTGTTCTGGTAGAGCCGCGTGGCCAGCGTGTGATCCGACTCGTCGACGGTCATGCCGTCGATGTGATCGATGCGCTCGCCGACCTGGTAGTCGTCCCAGCGGCCCCAGCCGTGCGCGCCCAGCGCCCAGGACAGCTCCTTCGAGGCGCGGCGCGCGTGTAGCTCCTCGGGCGCGCGCAGCTCGGCGGCGGGCACGCTCTCGGGCAGCACGATCTTGTCGGCGGCGCCGGTGGGCGTGGCCGGGTCACGCTTCTCGACCATGACCCAGCGGCAGAAGCGGAGCACCTCGCGGTCCTGCTGATCGACGCCGCGCGTGCGCACCCAGACGATGCCGGCCTTGCCGTTCGAGAGCTCCTTCTTGCCCAACACCTCCGACTCGGAGCGCAGCGTGTCGCCGGTCATGACCGGGCGCAGGAAGCGGCCGTCGGCGTAGCCCAGGTTGGCCACCGCGTTGAGCGAGATCTGGCCGACGCTCTTGCCGAACACCGTGTGGAAGGTCAGCAGGTCGTGGATCGGCTCGCGCGGCAGGCCCAGCGCCTGCGCAAAGCTGCGCGCGCAGTGCAGCGGTCGCCGGTCGCCATAGAGCGCCAGGTACGCCGACGCGTCGCCCTCGGTGAGCGTGCGCGGCGTCGGGTGCCGCAGGATCTGCCCGGTCTGGAAGTCTTCGAAGAAGCTGCCGCGCGTCGCCTTGGCCGTCGTCGTCATGACGCGGCGCAGCATAGACGAGTGCGGGCGCGAGCGCTACTGGAGGATGGCTACTGGAGGATGAACGGGTAGCTGATGACGAGCGGTGGGCCCGAGACGGCCGGGAACTTCGCCGTCTTGACCGCCGACGCGACGCACGCACCGGTGTCGGTGCCGGCGAACTTGGGGTCGACGACGTCGGCGCTGCCGACGCTGCCGTCGGCCTCGATCTTCACCTTCAGCTTGATCGTGCCGGGGATCTTGAACTGGTCGTAGCACGCCTGCACGCGCGCCTTCACCGAGCCCATGCCCTTCTTCACGTCGCCCTGCGCGAGCTTCTCGGGCAGCGCCGGGCCGGCTGCCTCGGCGGGCTTCTTCTCCGCCGACGGCTTGTCGCCGAAGATCTCGTCGATCTCGTTCTTGGGCTCGGCCTTGGGCGCCTCGGGTGGGGTCGCGACAACCTTCGGGGCGTCCTTGGCAGATCCAGAGGCCGCGGGCTTGGCGTCCTTGCCCGGCTTCGCGCCGTCCTTGGCATCCCTGTCGCCCTTGTCGCCCTTCTCGTCCTTGCTGCTCTTCGCGCCCGCGCGCTTCTTGGCGGACTCATCGTCGCCGTTGTCGTCGGCGGGCGCGGGCAACACGCCGGCCGCCGCACCGCCGGCGGGCGCGCCGGGCACCTCGGACGGCGGCGTGAGCGCGGCGACCGCGGGCTCGGGCCTGGTGTCCTCGGCCGGCACCGGCTCGGGGACGCCGGCCGCCGCCGTGTTCACGGCTGCCTGCCGCGCCGCGCCCTCGCTGGCCTGCTGGCTCTTGAGGAAGAACGCCACGCCCGCGGCGGCCGCGAGCACGCCGAAGACGCCCAGATAGAGCCCGGCACGGCTCTTCGAGGGCGGCACCACGAGCGGCGCCGCGCGCACGCCGTCAGCGTCGGTCACCGAGGTCCGACGCACCTTGGGCGGCGCGACCTCCTTGCCGGGTTGCGGCAGCACCACGTTGCCGAGCGACGCGTGCGAGCCGGTGCCGAGCAACCCGCCCGCGGGATCGCTGGGCTCGGTGGCGGCCCGCCGCTCCTTGCTGTTGCGCGCGACCGTGCTCGCCGCCAGCGCCTTGATCTCGTGCAGCCCGGAGAGCTCGTCCTTGCTGATCGGCTTGCCGGCGATGTCCTGCCCGTCCTCGGAGCCCGAGTCCGAACCTGTGCCACTCATGCGCATAGCATCTCCTTCCAAAGTATCTACGTCCAGTCGCGCCGCGAGTCGCGGCCAGAAGTCATCGAAGTAGCCCGCGGGCACCGCGGCGGCCTGCGCCGTGAGCGCACGGCGCAGCGCAGCGTCGTTCTGCGCCAGCGCCGAGAGCTCGGCGCGGCACTGCTGGCAGGCCATGGCTTTGTCGATCGCGACGGCCCGCTCGGCCGCCGCGAGCTGCCCGTCAAGGAGCAGCGGCAGCGCGCTTCGCGCGTCGCAGCAGTTCATCGGTGTCGATCTCCTCGACCGACGCGAGGTCGGCCAGCTTCTGGCGCAAGAGCTTGCGCGCCTGGTTCACCCGCCAGGCGACGGTGCCCTCGGGGCAGTCCATCGTCTCGGCGATCTGCTTGTAGGGCATCTCCTCGACCGCGGCGAGCACCAGCGTCACACGTAGCGTGGGCGACAGCGTGGCCACCGCCTCGAGCACCCGGCGCGCCTCGGCGCGGGCCTCGGCGCTGCGCGCCGGATCGATGCCGGGCGCGGGCCGCGTGCGCTCGGCGTGGCCACCGACGTCGAGCGGCTCGGCGGCGTTGCGCTTGCGCGCGCGCACGTGGTTCAACGCCACGTTCACGACGATCCGGTAGAGCCAGGTGAACAGGTCGGCGCGGCCGTCGAACCCGTGCAACCCGCGGAAGGCGCGGATGAACGCGTCCTGCGCGACGTCGTCGGCGTCGCCGTGGTTGCCCATGATGTGGAAAGCGGTCGCGTACACGCGCTTCTGGTATTTCCTGACGAGCACCGCAAACGCCTCGCGATCGCCTCGCTTGGCGCGTTCGACGGTCACATCGTCGTCTGCCGACATGGTCGGCGATTATGGGGTTGTCGTTGCGGTTTAGACAACGGATTCGGGGGTGACTTGGGTGCGCCGCGCGTGTGAGCGCCTGTCAGCAAGCGGGTCGACATGCTGGACGCATGGCGGAGCGATTCCGGACATCCGCACCCCGCCGATCAGCCCTGCATCTTCTTCTTGAGCTCGATGAGCGCCTGGTCGGCCTGAGCCTGCTTCATGGTCTCGCGCAGCTTGGCCTCGACCACCGCGTCACCGTCGGCGAGCGGGTCGCCGAGCATGGCGTCGACCTCGGCGAGCGCGGCGTCGTCGGCGATGCGCGCCTCGGCGCGGTCCATCGCGTCCCACGCGCTGCCCTGGGCGGCGAGCGGCGAGGCGCCTCCCGCCTTGGCCGCGGCCAGGTTGTTCGCCAGCGTGCCGCGCCGCAGCTCCAGCTCCTGGATGCGCTGCGCCAGCGCGCGCCGCCCGCGCAGCAACTCGGCCGCGTAGCCGCCCATCTCGCGCCGCTCCTTCTCGACCTGTGCGTGCTCCCCGGAGACGCGCCGCTCCTCGCGCAGCGCCTCGCGCGCCAGGTCGTCGTCGCCGGCGCGCACCGCGGTCTCGGCGCGCTGTCGCCAGGACAGCGCCTGGCCCGCGAGCTCGCTCGAGCGCTGGCCCAGCCGCTTCTCGGTCGCCTTGTACGACAGCAGCTCCGCGGTCGCCGAGATGAGGTGTTCCTTGCACTCGCGGATGAGTCCCTCGACCTGCGCCTGCGCGCTGGTGCCCGAGTCGATGAGGTCGTTGGCCTGCTGCTTGAGCACGTCGGCGATCCGCCCGAGGAGTCCCATGATGTCGTTAGTATTCCGTATTTCGGCGTGCTAGGTTCGTCAGAATGATCGGCCTGGGCGGCATACTCGGACAGGATCGAGCTTGCGAGCGGCTCGTGCGGGCGATCGCGGCCGACAAGCTGGCGCACGCCTACCTGTTCGACGGACCACCGGGAGTCGGCAAGCGCAGCACCGCCATGGCGCTGGCCGCGGCGCTGAACTGCGAGCGCGAGCCGGGCGCGGCCAGCTGCACCTGCGGCCCGTGCGAGAAGATCGCCGCCGGGCTGCATCCGGACGTCGTCCGTTTGGGTCCCGAGGGCGCCGGCGGCTTCATCAAGATCGAGCAGATTCGTGATCTGCTGGCCACGCTCGGCTTCGCGCCGCACGAGGGCCGCGCGCGCCTCGTGCTCATCGAGGACGCCGACAAGCTGAACCCGGCGGCGGCGAACGCCTTCCTGAAGACGCTCGAGGAGCCGCCCGCGCGCACGCACATCGTGCTCACGTCGACTTCGCCCGATCGCCTGCTCGACACCATCCGCAGCCGCTGCCAGCGGGTCCGCTTCGCGCCGCTGCCGACCGAGGCGGTGGCGGCCATCCTGCGCGTCGGCGGCGCCGACGCGGCCGCGGCGCAGGCGGCGGCGCTGATGGCGGGCGGCTCGCTCGACCGCGCGACCGGCCTCGCCGACGGTGAGCAGCTCGCGGCGCAGTGGGAGCGCACGCGCCGGGTGGCGCAGGCGGCACGGGCGCCGGGCATCCACGCGGCCATCTTGGCCGCGGCCGCGCTCGCCGAAGAAAAAGAAGAGATCGTGCCGGCGCTCGAGCTGCTGGCGCACTTCTACAGAGATGCGGCGCTGGCCGCGGCCGGGCGCGAGCGCGCCGAGTGGCCGCTGGCTGGCTGGGCCGACGAGCTGGGCACCGAGGCCGCACGCGCGGCAGGCCCGGCCCAGCTGGCGCGCCGGGCGGCGACCGTGCTCGACGCCCAGATCGCCATCCTCGGTTTCGCGAGCGCGCCGCTGACGCTCGAGAGCATGATCCTCACGTTGCGCGAAGGATAGCGATGCCCGACGAGAACATTCCGCCGGCCGGCGGCCCGCCCAGCGGTGCTGGTGGCGGCGAAGGCGGCGGTGCTGCTGGTGGTGGTGGCGAAGGCGGCGAAGGCGAGCGGCGTCGCCGCAGACGCCGTCGCGGCGGCCGTGGTGGCGGCGGCGCCGAGGCACGGGGCGAAGGTGGCGGCGGCACCGGCGGTAGCCCCGGCGGCGAACGCCCCGAGGGCGAGGCGCGCGTCGAGGGCAGCGCCGGCGGCGAGCCACGTCCTCCGCAGCAGCCGCAGCAGCAAGGACAGCCGGGCCCGGGGCAACCGCGTCGCGAAGAACGCGGCCCGCGCGCGCCCCGGCCCGAAGGCGGCGGCGGGCAGCGCCCGCCGCAGCAGCAACAGCAAGGGCAGCCTCGTTCGGGCGAGCGCGGCCCGCGCCCACCGCGCGAAGAACGCGGCCCGCGCCCACCCCGTCCCGAAGGCGGCGGCGGGCAGCGCCCGCCACAGCAGCAGGCGCAGCCGCGGCGCGACGAGCGCTCGGGCGAGCGCGGCCCACGCCCGCCGCGTGAAGAGCGCGGCCCACGCCCGCCGCGTGAAGAGCGCGGCCCGGGCCAGCAGGCCCAGGGCGGCCCCGGTCAGGCCCAGCCCGCGCTGGGTGGCGGCGGCGCGCCGCGCCGTGACGAGCGTCGCGAAGAGCGCGGCCCGCGCCCGCCGCGTGAAGAGCGCGGCCCGGGCCAGCAGGAACGCTCCACGCGCGCGCCCCGTGAAGAGCGCCGCCCGCCCTCCGACACATCGCCGCCGCCGTCGGACCTCGACGCCGGCTGGGACGACCTGCTGAACGCCTCGCCGCTGGCGGCGCCCTCGCGCGCCCGCACCCCGGATCCGGCGCGCGCGCCCGCGCCCGAACCCGAGGACGACGCGCCCGCGCCCGACATCAAGCTCGCGCCCGATCTGCCGCCCGCCGAGTCGGATCCCGACGGCGAGGCCGTCTTCTCGCAGGACGCGCTCGACGATCTCGACCTGCCCGGCCGCGGCGCGCTGTGCAACGTGGTCGGCATCAAGTTCCACGAGTCGGGCAAGGTCTACGACGCCGACGCGGGCGACGCCTCGTACGCGCGCGGCGACCGGATCCTCGTCGACACCGAGCGCGGCCCGACGCTGGCCGTGGTCGCGTTCGCGAGCACGCGCCGCCACGTCGACGAGCCGCTCCGCCGCGTGACGCGCCGCGCCGACGCGCGCGATCTCGCGCGCGCCGCCGAGAACGAGGAGCGCGCGGTCGAGTACCTGCGCGCCGCCAAGGAGCGCGTGCGCGAGCGGCGCATGCCGGTGAAGATGTTCAGCGTCGAGCTGGCGCAGACCGGCGGCAAGGCGACCTTCTACTTCTCTTCCGACGACCGCATCGACTTCCGCGAGCTGGTGCGTGATCTCTCGCAGCGGCTGAAGCTGCGCATCGAGATGCGCCAGATCGGCGCCCGCGACGAAGCCAAGATGGTCGGCGGCATCGGCTCGTGTGGGCGTGAGCTGTGCTGCACGACCTTCCTGCCGCGCTTCGACCCGGTCTCGATCAAGATGGCCAAGGATCAGGGCCTGGTGCTGAACCCGAGCAAGGTCTCGGGGCAGTGCGGTCGGCTCAAGTGCTGTCTGGTCTACGAGCAGGCTGCGTACAGCGAGATGCGCAAGGGCCTGCCCAAGCTGGGCAAACGCGTGATCACGCCCGCGGGCGAGGGCCGGGTCTCCGAGCTCGACGTGCTGCGCCGGCGCGTGCGCGTGTCGTTCGCGCCCGGCGAGTTCGAGGTCTTTCCCGCCGAGATGGTCACCGCAGTCGTGATCCCGCCGCCGGAGCCGCGCGGCGGGCGGCGACTCCTGCCGGTGGTCGCGCCCGACGACGACGACGAGCACGAGCACGAGGCCGACCAGGGCCACGACGGCGACGCGCCCGCCAAGGACCAGGCGCCCGGCGATCCTCCGCCGCCGCCGGACGATCCACCCGCCTCGTGATATAGCTCACCGCCTGCGATGAGCTTCTACGTCACGACCCCGATCTACTACGTCAACGACGTCCCCCACGTAGGCCACGCCTACACCACGATCGCCGCCGACACGCTGGCGCGCTACCACCGCGCGCGCGCCCGCGGCCCGGTGCGCTTCCTGACCGGCACCGACGAGCACG
>JBKJOI010000139.1:0-10231 GCA_046595695.1 Haliangiales bacterium
TCGCCCGGCTGCAGGACCTCGGGCTCTCGCTGACCGAGATCCAGAGCCTGCTGCGCGAGTGGGAAGGCGCCCCCAACGGCTCGACCGGCATGCGGGTCGTACGCGCCATGTTCGAGCAGAAGCTGCGCGAGACTCGCGAAGCCGTTGAAAAAATGAAGAAGCTCGAGGCCGACCTACAGGCGAGCCTCGATTACCTGGCGAGCTGCAACGTGTGCGAACCGAACCACGTGCAGTCGGAGTGCAAGCAGTGTGGCCACCACGGCCACGTACCCAGCGAGGCGCCCGACCTGGTCGCGGGCCTCTCGGGCAAGCTGCCGCACGCGGCGCGGCCCGCGTTCGACGTTCCGCTGAGCGAGCTACTCGGCGAAGGAAATCGGTGACACCCATGGCTGTGAAGCTGCCCATCTACATGGACAACCACGCGACGACGCCGGTCGACCCGCGCGTCCTCGAGGCGATGATCCCGTACTTCACGGGCGTCTTCGGCAACGCCGCGTCGCGCAACCACGTCTTCGGCTGGAAGGCCGAGGAAGCGGTCGAGCGCGGCCGTGAGCAGATCGCCGCGCTCATCGGCGGCAGCGGCAAGGAGATCGTCTTCACCTCGGGCGCGACCGAGTCGATCAACCTCGCGCTCAAGGGCGCGGCCGAGTTCCACAAGGAGCGCGGCAAGCACATCATCACCGCGCAGACCGAGCACAAGGCCACGCTCGACACCTGCAAGCGCCTGGAGACCCAGGGCTTCCGCGTGACCTACCTGCCGGTGGCCGAGGACGGCCGGGTCACCGTCGAGAGCGTCGTCAACGCGGTCGCCGAGGACACCATCCTCGTTTCGCTCATGCTGGCGAACAACGAGATCGGCACGGTGAACCCGATCGAAGAGATCACCGCGGCGGTGAAGCAGAAGAAGAAGGACGTGCTCGTCCACTGCGACGCGGTGCAGGGCGTGGGCAAGATCCCGTTCGACGCCGAGAAGAGCCGGATCGACATGGCCTCGCTGTCGGCGCACAAGATGTACGGCCCCAAGGGCGTGGGCGCCCTGTGGGTCCGCCGCAAGCCGCGCGTGCGCATCGCGCCGATGACGGACGGCGGCGGTCACGAGCGTGGCATGCGCTCGGGCACGCTCAACGTCCCCGGCATCGTGGGCTTCGGCAAGGCCGCCGAGATCTCGCGCCTCGAGATGGCGGAAGAAGCGGTCAAGCTGCGCACCCTGCGCGACCGGCTGCTGGCCGGCCTGCAGGCCAAGCTCACGCACACCTACGTGAACGGCTCCATGGAGCACCGGCTGCCCGGCAGCATGAACATCTCCTTCGCCTTCGTCGAGGGCGAGGCGCTCATGATGG
Source organism: Haliangiales bacterium (assembly GCA_046595695.1). GTDB lineage: Bacteria > Myxococcota_A > Polyangia > Haliangiales > SHYZ01 > JBKJOI01. The sequence goes on from JBKJOI010000139.1 coordinate 1,341, forward strand.
CGCTCAAGGACGTGGCGGTCTCGTCGGGCTCGGCGTGCACGTCGGCGTCGCTCGAGCCGAGCTACGTGCTGCGCGCCTGCGGCGTCGGCGAGGAGCTCGCACACACTTCGATCCGGTTCGGTCTGGGCCGGTTCAACACGCAGGACGAGGTCGATTTCGTCGTCCAGCTGGTCACCGACAAGGTGCTCAAGCTGCGCGAGCTGTCTCCGCTCTGGGAAATGCACCAGGAGGGGATCGACCTCAAGAGCATCGAATGGGCGGCGCACTAGCGCCAGGCCTGGAGAAACGCAGATGGCATACAGCGACAAGGTCATCGACCACTACGAGAACCCGCGCAACGTGGGCAGCATGGCCAAAGAGGACCCGAACGTCGGGACCGGCATGGTCGGCGCACCCGCCTGCGGCGACGTCATGAAGCTGCAGATCCGCGTGAGCGACGCGGGCGTCATCGAGGACGCCAAGTTCAAGACCTTCGGCTGCGGCTCGGCGATCGCGTCGTCGTCGCTGGTCACCGAGTGGGTCAAGGGCATGACCGTCGATCAGGCGCTCGCGCTCAAGAACACCCAGATCGTCGACGAGCTCAACCTGCCGCCGGTCAAGATCCACTGCTCGGTCCTCGCCGAGGACGCGATCAAGGCCGCGATCGCCGACTACAAGAAGAAGCAGGAGGCGCGCACGGCCCCCAAGGCCGCCGCCGCCGCTGGAGAGTAAACCATGGTGGCGACCACACAGCCGGAGACCCTCGTGGCCACGCCCGCTTCGGCGGATGCTGCCAAGACGGCGCCCAAGGGCATCACGATCACGACCAGCGCCGCGGACGAGATCCGCAAGCAGGCGGCCAAGCGTGGCACGCCCGAGTCGGCGCTGCGCGTGGGCATTCGTGGCGGTGGTTGCACCGGTTTCTCGTACCTCTTCGAGTGGGCCGACGGCGCCCCGCGCGAGAAGGACCGCGTCTTCGAGAAGGACGGCGTGAAGGTCTACATCGATCCGAAGAGCCTGGTGTACCTCGACGGCACGGAGCTCGACTTCGTGCGCGGCATGATGGGGCACGGGTTCAAGTTCAACAACCCGAACGCGAAGGGCGCGTGCGGCTGCGGCGAGTCGGTTCAGTTCTAGCCTCGCGGCGCGCGGACGACACCACGATGCAGTGCGCTTCCTGTCACGGGCCCGCAGGAGCGGGCCTCCTCTGCCAGGCGTGCGGCGCGATCTTGCCGCCGCGGGCCATGGACCCGTTCGCGGCGCTGGCCGTCGAGCGTCGCTACGACCTCGACCTGGCCGTGCTCGAGGGTCGCTTCCGCGAGCTGTCGCGGCGGCTGCACCCAGACCGCTTCGCCAGGGCGCCGGCGCGCGAGCGCATGCTGAGCCTGCAGGCCGCGACCACGCTGAACGACGCGTACCGGGTGCTGCAGAAGCCGCTCGCGCGCGCCGAGGCGCTGCTCGCGCTCGACGGTGTCACCATCGGCGAGAACGAGTCCATCGAGGGCGACTTCGTCCTCGAGATCATGGAGTTGCGCGAGCAGCTCGAGGACACGCGCGCCGCCGGCGAGCACGCGGCGGTGGCCAAGCTGCGCGCCGGCGTTCAGGCGCGCCGTGACGTCACCATGGACGAGATCGCGGCCCGGTTCGCCGAGAACGGCGAGCGCGCCGAGATCAAGCAGCTGCTGATCGCCGTGCGCTACTTCGATCGTCTGCTCGAGGCTGCCGGGGAACCCCCGGCGGCGGAAAGTGCACTCTAGTCATGTTGTTGCAGATCGCCGAACCGGGCGAGAGCCAGATCAAGGAGGCGTGCGCGGGTCGCGCCGTCGGCATCGATCTGGGCACCACCAATTCGCTCGTCGCCACGGTGCGTGAAGCCCAGCCGGCGGTGCTCGCCGACGACCAGGGGCGCGCGCTCCTGCCCTCGGTGGTCCACTACGGCAAGGACGGCGGCGTGCTGGTCGGCGACGAGGCACGCGCGCTCGCGGAGCGCTTCCCCTCCGACACCATCGCGAGCGTCAAGCGCTTCATGGGCCGCGGGCCCAAGGACGCCGAGGCCACGCGCAAGCACACGCCCTACCAGTTCGCCGCCGGCGACGGCAAGGTGGTCAAGCTCGCGGTTGCGGGGCGGGGCGGGGCGATCCGCGAAGTCACGCCCATCGAGGTCTCCGCCGAGATCCTGCGCCGCCTGCGCGAGCGCGCCGAGGCCGACCTGGGCGGTCCGCTCGACGGCGCGGTCATCACCGTGCCCGCGTACTTCGACGACGCGCAGCGGCAGGCCACGCGCGACGCCGGCCGGCTCGCCGGGCTCGAGGTCCTGCGCCTGCTCAACGAGCCGACCGCGGCCGCGCTCGCGTACGGCCTCGACAAGGGCTCGCAGGGCACCTTCGCGGTCTACGATCTGGGCGGCGGCACCTTCGACGTCTCGATCCTCAAGCTCGTCGACGGCGTCTTCGAGGTCAAGGCCACCGGCGGCGACTCGGCGCTGGGCGGCGACGACTTCGACCACGTGATCCTCGAGAAGATTCTCGCCGAGATGGGCGCGACGTCGGGCCTCGGCGCGCACGCCGGCGAGCAGCCGGTCGAGCCGGCCACCATCCGCCGCGTGCTCGACGCGGCGCGCGCCGCGCGCGAGCGGCTCACCGACGCCGAGACCACCGAGCTCAGCGCCGGCGACTTCAAGCGCACGCTCACCCGCGCCGAGCTCGAGGAGTGGATCCTGCCCGTCGTCGAGCGCACCATCGCGCCGTCGGTGCGCGCGCTCGCCGACGCGGGCGTGACCACGGCCACCCTCGACGGCGTGATCCTGGTCGGCGGCGCCACGCGCACGCCGCTGGTGCGCAAGATCGTCGCCGAGATCTTCGGCAAGCTGCCGCTCGCCGACATCGACCCCGACCAGGTGGTCGCGCTCGGCGCCGCGGTGCAGGCCGACATCCTGGCCGGCTCGGGCGCGCGCGAAGGCGTGCTGCTGCTCGACGTGCTGCCGCTGTCGCTCGGGCTCGAGACCATGGGCGGCATCGTCGAGCGGCTCATCGCGCGCAACTCGACGATCCCCGCCGGCGCCAAGCAGGAGTTCACCACCTTCGCCGACAACCAGACCGGGCTCGACGTGCACGTCGTGCAGGGCGAGCGCGACACCGTCGACAACTGTCGCTCGCTGGCGCGCTTCACGCTGCGCGGGCTGCCACCCGGGCCCGCGGGCATGGCGCGCATCGAGATCACCTTCCTGGTCGACGCCGACGGCATCCTGCGCGTCATGGCGCGCGAGACCACGACCGGCATCGAGACCTCCATCCAGGTCAAGCCGAGCTACGGTCTGACCGACGAGGAGGTCGAGCGCATGCTGCTCGAGTCGTACGAGCACGCCGAGGAGGACATGAAGGCGCGCCTCCTCCTCACCGAGCGCGTCGAGGCCGACCGCATCCTCGCGGCCACGCGCGCCGCCATGGTCGTCGACGCCGAGCTGCTCGATCCCGAGGTGCGCGTCCAGGTCGACGCGGCGCTCGCCGAGCTCGAGCGGCGCAAGGCGGGCGTCGACCACCGCGCCATCCATGACGCGGTCGTCGCGCTCGACGCCGCGTCCAAGCCATTCGCCGAGCGGCGCATGAACCGATCCATCGACCGGGCCATGGCGGGCCGGCACGTCGACGACGTCGAACGGGGCCTCTGATGCCGAAGATCACCTTCCTCCCCGACGGTATGTCCGTCGAAGTCGCGCCCGGTGCCTCACTGCTCGAGGCGGCCCGCGCCTGTCACGCTCAGGTCGGTAGCGCCTGCGGTGGCAACCTGGCCTGCTCGACCTGCCACCTGTACGTGAAGCAGGGGTTCGACTCGCTGTCCGAGATGGAGGATGGCGAGAACGACATCCTCGACAAGGCGTTCGATGTGCGGTCGATGTCCCGCCTGGGCTGCCAGGCACGGGTGGGCGGCGTGGACGTCGCCGCCGAGATCACCCGCGAGAGCCGGCAGGCCTTCCTGGACGAGCATCCGGCCGAGCGTGCCGGCGCCGCGGCCGCGGTCGCGGTCGCGGTCGCCAAGTAGCCTCGGCGAAGCCGTCCGAAGCCGTCCGAAGCCGTCCGAAGCCGTCCGAACGCCCCGAATCCCTCCGAATCCTGAGAGCCACCTCTCCGGAAACCGGAGGCCGCGCGGGCGCCGATTGGCCCCGTGTGCAGCCCGGATGTCATAATCCAGTGCACATAGCGTATCGGCCAGCCGGCGCGATGCCACGGCACGACGCGTGCACAGGTGAAGCATCATGAACTCGCCGTACTCTCGCCTACGCCGATCACTCCCCTGGCTGCTCGTTGGTCTGGGCGGCACCCTGGGCGCCATCGCCGCTGCCGGCTGCGGCGTCGATCCGGCCCTGGGTGACGACGCTGCCACCGCTGACGCCGCTGTCGACGCCGAGGTCATGGATGCTGGGCCGCCCGACGCCGATCCGCCCGATGCGTTTCCGCTGACCATCGGGCTGTCGACGCTGGCCGGGTCGGGCGAGGCGGCGAACGTCGACGGGGCGCGCAACGTGGCGCGCTTCAACGATCCGGTGAACCTCGCGGTCGCCCCCGACAACGTCGTCTTCGTCGCGGATTTCAACAATGGCTCGGTGCGGCGCGTGACCATGGACGGCCACGTCACGACCATGGTACGGCAGCCCGGCTTCGCGCGGCCGTTCGCCATCGCCTTCGGGCCCACCGGCGAGCTGTACGTTCAGACCGACTACAACACGCAGCTGCAGCCCACCGGCGCCCTGTGGAAGATCAACAGCGCCAGCGGCGTCGCCGAGCTGCTCGTCGACAACGTCGGGCGCATGCGCGGCATCGACGTGCTCTCGAACGGGCGCGTCGTCATGGCCGACTACCAGGCGCACATCATCAAGGTCTACGACCCGGCGACCGGCCTGGTCACGCCCCTGGCCGGCAAGGAAGGCATGCCCGGGTTCGCCAACGGGCAAGGCGACCAGGCCCGCTTCAACACCCCGTACGACGTCGTGGTCGAGACCGGCGACGTGATCATCGTGTCGGATCAGGAGAACCACCGGATCCGGCGCGTGACCATGAACGGCAACGTCACCACCTCGATCGGCGACGGCGTGGCGCAGACGCGCGACGGCGCCATCGGCCAGGCGCGCTTCGTGAAACCGCAGGGGCTCGCGCTCGACAACAACGGCGTGCTCTACATCTCCGACCCGGGCGCACATCTCATCCGGCGCGTCTCGGGCACGCAGGTGACCACCGTCGCCGGTGACGGCCAGGGCGGCTTCATCGACAACACCGATCCGCTCATGGCGCGCTTCTTCGGCGTCGAGGGCATCGACATCACCGGCGACGGCCTCTACCTCTACATCGCGGACGGCGACCTGGGCGACGACCTGCCCTACCACCGCGTCCGCCGCGTCGCCTTCTAGATCTTACTTTCGGGGACGGTGTTCAGGATCTTACTTTCGGCCCGAAAGTAAGATCCTGAACACCGTCCCCGAAAGTAAGATGGATGATGGCCACTCGGTGATCGGGATAGGTTCCTCGGTCGGGCACTACGTGGTGCGCGCCAAGATCGGCGAGGGCGCGATGGGGACGGTGTACCTGGGGCATCACCACGTGCTCGAGTCGCGCGTGGCGATCAAGGTGATCCGGGGCGGCACCGAGCGGACCGAGGAGGACGTCTCGAGGTTCTTCACCGAGGCGCGCGCGGCCACGCGCATCGGCCACGAGAACATCGTGAACGTGCTCGACTTCGGACGCACGCCCGACGGCGACCCGTACTACATCATGGAGCTCTTGACGGGCGAGAGCCTGGCCGCGCGGCTCACCCGGGGGCGGCGCCCGCTCGCCGAGGTGCTGCACGTGGTCGGGCAGGTGGCCGCGGCGCTCGCCGAGTCGCACGCCAAGGGCATCGTGCACCGCGACCTCAAGCCCGGGGACGTCTACCTGGTGCGGCGCGGCCAGGACGCGACGTTCGTCAAGCTGCTCGACTTCGGCGTCGCCAAGCTCACCGAGGAGGAAGCCGAGGAGCGCGGCCACCGCACCCACACCGGCCGCCTGCTCGGCACGCCCCACTACATGGCGCCCGAGCAGGTCGCGGGCCGGCGCGCGATCGACGGCCGCGCCGACGTCTACGCGCTCGGCGTCATGCTCTTCGAGATGGTGTGCGGACGGCTGCCGTTCGACGCGCCCAAGTGGACCGAGGTGCTCATCCAGCACGTCACGCACACGCCGCCGCGCGCGCGCGAGCTCGACCCGACCTGCCCGGCGTGGCTCGACGAGCTCATCGATCGTGCGCTGGCGAAGTCGCCGCAGGAGCGACCCGGCATGGCCAGCGTGCGCGACCGGCTGCGCAGCGCCCGCGGCCAGGCGCTCGGTTCGTCCGAAGGCGCGGACGGCGCGAGTGAGGATGCCGAGCGTTACGCCGCGGCCGACGCGGCGGGGGCGCAGGCCGCGCAAGCGATGATGGCCGAGACGCTGCGTGAGGAATCCACTCCGCTGCTCGCGACGACCGGGCCGACGCCGTCACGCTCGCCCGGGCTGGCGTCGCGCGAGTCGCGCGAGTCGCGTGAGTCGCGCGAGTCCCGCGACCCTGAACGGCTCGCGGGCGCCGAGACGCTCGCCAGCAGCGATCCGCGCGTCGCCGGCGAGGCCAACGCCAAGCTGGCCTGGCGCCAGCGCAAGCGCACCCTGGTCGCGGCGGCGGTCGGCGTCGTCGTTGGTGTCGGCGCGCTCGGCGCGCTGTTCGCCGGCTTCGGCACCTCGGATGCGCCCGCGGCCGCGAGTGACAACGAGGACGCGGGTGCCGGCGCGAGCGCGGGCGCAACGGACCCGCCCGACAGCGACCGGCTCAAGCGGATCAAGGAGCTGCGCGATCGGGTGCAGCGGGCGCGCGAGGAGATGCTCCCCGGGACCGCGTCGCCCGCCGAGCCCGAGCCCATCGCGCCACGGCCGGCCATCCCGCCGCCGACCAGGCCGCGTGCAACCGTTCCGTCGCGTCCCAGTCCCGCGCCCGCGTTCCTCGACGGATTCGACGTCGACAAGGCGCTCGCGCCGACGCGCGCCGCGGTCGCCGGCTGCAACACCCGCTACGCCGGGCTCATGGGCATCGACGTCACGATCGTCGTCGCCGGCAGCGGCCAGGTCCAGGACGTGCGCGTCGGCTCCGAGTTCATCGGCACGCCCTTCGCCATGTGCCTGCTGCGCGTGATCCGCGACACCGCGGCGTTCCCGATGTTCACGTCGGCCGAGCAGGAAGTGCATCACAGCTACGGCTTCGGCACCGAGCCCATCGCGGAGTAGCGTCCGGTCTGCCCCGGCGCTTCCCTTGCGTCGCTACACCCTGCGGATCGGCCGGCTCGACACGCGCGCGAAGCGCCACGTGAGTCCGATCGCGACCGCCGTGAGCCCCGCCGACAGCCCCCACCACAGGCCGGGCGCGCCCCAGCCGGCCCACAGGCCGAGCGCGACCGAGATGGGCAGGCCGATGCCCCAGTGGCCGATCACGTTCGCCCACAGGGACACGTGTGGGTCGCCGGCGCCGCGCAGGGCGCCCGCGGCGACCGCCTGCACACCGTCGGAGAGCTGGAACACCGCGGCGATCATGAACAGCGGCACCGCGGCGGCGACGACGGTCGGATCGCTGGTGAAGAGGCGCGCCAGCCAGTCCGGGAAGAGCAGGAACAACACCGCCGGCACCGACATGATGACGAGGATCACCTTGAGCCCCATGAAGCCGGCGCGCCGCGCCGCGGGCGTGTCGTCCCGGCCGACCGCCTGACCCACGCGCACCGCGGTCGCCGCGCCCACCCCGAGCGCGAACATGAAGGTGAAGCTCGCCAGGCCGATGGCCAGCTGGTAGCCCGCCGCAGCCTCCTTCGAGATCCGCCCAGCGAGCACATTGCACAGCGTGAACACGCCCATCTCGGCGAGCATCTGCAGCCCGATGGGCAGGCCGAGCCAGAAGATGGTCCGCATCATGGCCGGGTCGGCGCGGCGCCGCGCCGCATCCGGCGGCGTCTCGACGGCGCGCACCGCGACGATGAGCACGATCATCGACATGACCTGCGCGATGTTGCTCGCGATCGCCGAGCCCACGACACCGAGCGCGGGCAGCCCGATGCCCGGCAGCCCGACCCAGCCCAGCGACTCGTCGCCATAGATCAGCACCGCGTTGCCGATCAGGTTGACGATGTTGGCCTGGATCATCGCGAGGACGATCGGCCGCGTCACGTGCACCGACTGCAGGTAGCTGCGGCAGGCGCCGAAGATCAGGAACGGCCACAGCCCGGGCAGGCGCGCCCACACGAAGCGACGCGCCTCTGCGGCTACCTCGGCGTCGACGCCGACCGGCACGAGCACGAGCGGTAAGAGGCCGATGATGAGCGCGGCGGGTATGCTGGCGTAGGCGGCCACCCGAAGGCCTTGCCACAGCGTGCGGCGCGCGCGTGCCGGGTCGCCCGCGCCCAGCGCCTGCGCGGTCGGCGCGTCCATGCCGAACACGCAGCCCATCGCGACCAGCGAGCAGACGAAGAACAGGGCGTTGCCCGTGCCCACGCCGCCCAGCGACGCCTTGCCCAGGTGGCCGACCATGACCATGTCGACCACGCCCATGAGCGCCGTGCCAGCATGCCCGGCCATGAGCGGAAGCGCCAGACGCAGCATCGGGCGCAGCTCGTCTTTGGGCTCATGGGTGGGCTCGGACACGGCGGAACGGCGCAGTATATAGTTCCCGCACATGACGGCCACAACCAACGCGAAGACCCTGGTCAACTACGTCGCCGACGGTGGCGTGGGCGTGCTCGAGCTCTCGAACCCACCCGCGAACGCCTACAGCTACGACATGCACCGGCAGCTCGACGACGCCATCCTGCGCGCGCGCATGGACGAGTCGGTGCACGTGCTCGTGCTGCGCGGCGCGGGCGAAAAGTTCTTCTG
>JBKJOI010000461.1:0-22910 GCA_046595695.1 Haliangiales bacterium
CTCGAGCGCGCGGCGGGCGTCGCGCACGCGCTCGAGCGGCTCATGACCAGCGCGGCCGGGCTCTACGTGCGCGCTACCGCGGCGGCGCCCGTGGGCGTGCCCGGCAGCACCGCCGAGGTCACCGTCGAGATCGTGGCGCGCTCCGCCGCGAAGGTGACTCTGCGCCGCGTCGAGCTGCCCGGCGCGCCTGCGCTCGCGCCGAACGCTGCGCTCGCCCGCGACGATCGGCAACTGGTGACCGTGGCGGTCCCGCTCGCTGATGCGGCGCCCGTCTCGATGCCGTACTGGCTCGAGCAGCCGTCCTTGCCAGGCCGCTACTCGGTGCGCGACGCCACGCTCGTGGGAGCGCCCGCCGGGCCTGCGGCGCTGGTCGCCACCGTCGAGGTCAGCCTGGAGGGCCGCGTGCTGCACCTGCAGGCCCCGGTGGTCCACATGTGGACGGATCCGGTGCATGGCGAGCGCGTGCGCGCGTTCCTGATCGTGCCGCCCGCGACGGTCACGCCGGCGCGTGCTGCGGTGCTCCTGCCCAACGGCAAGCGCGCGCCGGTCCTGCTGCGCGTGCGCGCCGCCCGGGACAAGCTGCGCGGCGAGGTGGTGCTCGACCTGCCCGCCGGGTGGAAGGCCGTGCCCGCCAGCCAGCCGGTCGACCTGGCGCGCGCCGGCGACGAGCTCACCGTGCGCTTCGAGGTCACGCCGCCCGCGCCGGCCAAGGCCCCGGCCGCGATCGAGATCCACCCCGCGATCCGCGTGGACGGCAAGACCTGGGGGTTCCGCGAGGACGTGATCGATCATCCGCACATACCGCTGCAGGTGGTGCTCGCACCGGCGACGCTGCGGCTGGTGCCGCTCGAGCTCCGCCTGCCGAAGGGCACCATCGGCTACGTGCGCGGCTCGGGCGACTCGGTGGCCGAGGACCTCGCGCACGTCGGCCTCACCGTCGAGGAGCTGGACGACACGACGCTGCGCAGCGGCAAGCTCGCGCGCTACGCCGCGATCGTCGTCGGGATCCGCGCCTACAACACGCGCGAGACGGTGCGCGCGGCGCACCCGCGGCTCATGGACTACGTGAAGGCGGGCGGCACCGTGGTCGTCCAGTACAACACCAACAACCGGCTCTCGCCGCTCGCGTCGCCGGTCGGCCCGTGTGCGCTCGAGCTCGGCCGTGAGCGCATCACCGACGAGAACGCCGCGATGACCCCGGTCGATGCCAGGCACGAGCTGCTGCGCACGCCCAACAAGATCGGCGCCGCCGACTTCGTCGGCTGGGTGCAGGAGCGTGGGATCTACTTCGCGGCCAAGTGGGACACGTGCTACACGGCGCTCTTCAGCATCGCGGATCCCGGCGAGGCGCCGCTCCTGGGCAGCACGCTGGTCGCGCGCCACGGCAAGGGCCGCTACGTCTACACCGGGCTGGCGTTCTTTCGCCAGCTGCCCGCCGGTGTCCCGGGCGCCTACCGCCTGTTCGTCAACCTGATCGCGGGGAGCTGAGCCCATGACCCCGCCCGACACCCCCGGCGCCCCCGAGCGGCGCGACCAGCGTGGCGCCGACGACCCGCCGCCGTTCCTGGGCGGCCGCTGGTCGAACGTCTATCTGCTCGTGCTCGGTGAGCTCGCCGTGCTGGTCGCGATCTTCTACGTGCTGACCCGGTGGGCATCGTGACCTGGCTCGACTGGCTGGTGCTGATCGGCACGCTCGGCTTCATCGTGAGCTACGGCGCGTGGCGCTCGCGCGACGTCAAGGACGTCGAGGGCTACATGCGCGGCGGCAACCTCAAGTGGCCCACGATCGGCCTCAGCATCATGGCCACGCAGGCCAGCGCCATCACCTTCCTGTCGACGCCCGGCCAGGCCTACGAGGACGGGATGCGCTTCATCCAGTTCTACCTGGGGCTGCCGCTGGCCATGGTCGTGATCAGCGCGGTGTTCGTGCCCGCGTACTACCGCCTCAAGGTCTTCACCGCCTACGAGTACCTGGAGCACCGCTTCGACGTGCGCGTGCGCTACCTGGGCGCGATCCTGTTCCTCATCCAGCGCGGGCTCGCCGCCGGCATCACGATCTACGCGCCCGCGATCATCCTGAGCTCGATCCTGGGCTGGCCCCTCGAGCCGACCATCTTCGGCATGGGGCTCGTGGTCGTCGCGTACACCGTCTCGGGCGGCACGCAGGCGGTGGCCATCACGCAGAAGCACCAGATGGTCGTGATGCTCACCGGCATGTTCGTCGCCCTGATCATCGTGATGATCCGGCTCCCCGCCAGCGTCTCGGTGCCCGACGCGGTCAAGCTGGCCGGCGCGCTCGACCGCATGAACGTGATCAGCTTCGACGTCGACTTCTCGAGTCGCTATAACTTCTGGTCGGGCATCGCGGGCGGCTTCTTCCTGGCCATGGCCTACTTCGGCACCGATCAGTCGCAGGTGCAGCGCTACCTGTCGGGCAAGTCGGTGGCCGAGAGCCGGCTGGGCCTGCTGTTCAACGGCATGTTCAAGGTGCCGATGCAGTTCGTGATCCTGTTCATCGGCGTCATGGTGTTCGTGTTCTTCCTGTTCACCAAGCCGCCCATGTTCTTCAACGCGCCCACGCTCGAACGCGTCGCGGCGTCGGCGTACGCGCCCGAGCTGCGCGCGCTCGAAGCGCGCTACGACGTGGCGTTCGAGAGCCAGCGCGCTGCCGCCAGCGCGTACGTCACGGTCGTCGACGACGCCGCCGCCGAGCCGGCCGCGCGGGCCACGCTGCGCGCGGCCGCCGCCACCACCAAGGCGCTGCGCCAGGAGGCGAGGGCGCTGGTCGAGCGCGCGCTGCCGGGTGCCGAGACCAAGGACTCCGACTACATCTTCATCTCGTTCGTGCTGAGCTACATCCCGAGCGGGCTGGTCGGCCTGCTCATCGCGGTGATCCTGTGCGCGGCGATGAGCTCGACCTCGAGCGAGCTCGCCGCGCTGGGCTCGACCAGCATGCTCGATATCTACAAGCGCCTCCGCACCTCGTGGACTCCCGACGCGCCGTCGACGCCGCGGCACGACCTGCGCATGTCCAAGCTGTTCACCGTGCTGTGGGGCTTCGTCGCCGTCGGCTTCGCGACCTTCGCGACCCTGGTGAGCAACCTCATCGAGGCGGTCAACATCCTGGGCTCGATCTTCTACGGCACCATGCTCGGGCTGTTCGTGACCGCGTTCTTCGTGCGCTTCGTGACCGCCGGCCCGGTGCTCGTCGGCGCGCTGCTGGCGCAGGCGGTGGTCACCACCCTGTTCTTCACCTCCGACCTCGGCTTCCTCTGGTACAACGTCGTCGGCTGCACGATCGTCGTCGTCGTATCGGTCGTGCTCGAGCTCGCGCGTCGCGGGATCGCCCGCACGACGCGCTCAGGACATCCACGATGAAGCTCTACTACGCGACCGCCACCTGCTCCCACGCTCCTCACATCGCGCTGCGCGAGGCCGGCCTGCCGTTCACGCTCGTCCGCTACGACATGAAGACCGGCGTGCTCGAGGGCGGTGGCAAGCTCACCGACGTGAACGACAAGGGCTACGTGCCGGTGCTCGAGCTCGACGACGGCCAGCGCCTCACCGAGGTCGCGGCGGTGCTGCAGTACATCGCCGACCAGGTGCCCGCGCTCGGCCTCGCGCCGCCCGCCGGCACGCTCGAGCGCTACCGGCTCATGGAGTGGCTGAGCTTCCTCGGCACCGAGGTGCACAAGATCTTCTGGCCGCTCTTCCACGACGGCGCCGAGGTCGAGAACACCAAGGCGCGCGAGAAGCTGGGCCAGAGCTTCACCTGGATCGAGCGCAAGCTCGGCGAGCAACCGTACGTCATGGGCACCACGTTCACCGTCGCCGACGCCTACCTGGTCACCGTGCTCAACTGGACCAAGGCGGCCGGCATCGATCTCGGCCAGTGGCCGCGGCTCAAGGACTACCGGCTGCGCGTGCGGGCGCGCCCGGCGGTGGGTGACGCGCTCGAGGCCGAGGGCCTCAGGCGCTAGCCCTCGGCGCGGCCTACCCCTCTTCGCGCAGGCGGATCGGTCCGAACGACTCCGGCCGCAGCGCGGTGGGCGCATGCTTCGCGTAGAACGCGCGCAGGTGGTCCATGTCGGCGCGCACGTCGCCGGTCATCATCACCGCCGGGCCCAGGCCGGCGCGCTTGCGGCCGTAGTCCAGGTAGCCGGGCACGACCGGCACGTTGGCGCCGCGCGCGATGTGGTAGAAGCCCGACTTCCAGTGCTCGGCGCGCTTGCGCGTGGCCTCGGGCGGGATCACCAGCGCGAGCTCGTCGCGGGTGCGGAACTCGTCGATCATCTGGTCGACCATGTTGTTGCTCTTGCTGCGGTCGATGCCGATCGCGCCGGTGGCGAGCAGCACCTTGCCGAGCGGGCCGCGCGTCCACGAGCCCTTGATCATCCAGGCCATGGGTAGCCCGATCGTGCGCGCCAGCGTGACGAGCAGGAGGCCGTCCCAGTTGCTGGTGTGCGGCACCGCCAGGCAGACGTACTTCTTCTCGGGCGGCTTCTCGGTCTCGAACTGCCAGCCGGCGAGCTTGAGCGCCATGGATGAGATGGGGGTCGAAGTCACGGAACGGATGCTACGCGATCGTAGGTCGGAAATTCGTCAGAAGTACCAACCACTTCACTAGGTGACGTCGCGGCACGGTGCCTATGCTCTCGGCCATCGGTGAGGCCCGCGCAGGGCCGGCCGTCTGCGAAAGGAGCTCCGCCATGCGTTTGCTTCCGTGCTGGCTCGTGATCCTCATCCCGCTGACCCTGCTGGCCTGCGGCACCGACGGTACCGGCGGCCCGGGCCCAGGTGACGACGACGACGACGACGGCGTACCCGAGCCGGAGAGCTTCGAGATCGTCACGCCCGAGATCACCCTCGCGCCCGGCGAGGAGAAGACCTACTGCTACTACACCACCGTGCCCGTCGACGCCGACGTCGCGGTCAAGCGCTGGGAGTCGCACATGACGCCCGGCAGCCACCACCTGATCCTGTACTTCACCGCCACCGAGGTGCAGCCCGACGGCACGCTCACCGAGGACTGCGGCGGCGGCGTCGGCGGCGTGCCGGTGTGGACGTACTCGACGCAGTCGGCCGACGACGAGCTGAACATGCCCACCGACGTCGGCATGAAGGTCGCCGCCGGGCAGAAGGCCTACGTGCAGATGCACTACCTGAACGCCGGCGAGAGCGAGCTGCGCGCCAACGTGCGCGTGAAGGGCGAAGCCTACGCGCGCGGCGCGAGCTACATCCCGGCGGCGCCGTTCATCACGTTCAACACCGGCATCCACGTACCGCCGGGCGAGTCGTCGAGCGTCGAGGGCAGCTGCGCGGTGCCGGCAGACGCGAAGTTCTTCGTCATGGGCACGCACGCGCACCGCTTTGCCACGCGCACCGAGGTGCACGACGGCAGCTCGATGATCTTCGAGAGCGAGGACTGGGAGCACCCGGGCGGCCTCGAGTGGCTCGCCGAGCCCTTCTACCGCTTCCAGTCCGAGCTGCGGTACCGCTGTGAGTACTACAACTTCACCAGCCAGCCGGTGCGCACGGGCGACAGCGCTGCCACCGACGAGATGTGCATGGCGGTCGGGTACTTCTTCCCGGCGCCCACGGGTGCCAAGTTCTGCCTCGATAGCAACGTCATCAATTGAGCGCGCCCGCGCCGCGGGCGCCGCTCGCCGCTCACTCCGCGATCAGTCGAGCAGCCGATCAGCTGAGCAGCTTCGCGCACGCGCCGTGACCGGCGTGCTCCGCCCAGCCCCGCGGCGTGCCGTGGAACGTCGCGTCCTCCAGGGTCCGGTCGGCACCGCGCCGCAAGAGCAGCTCGACCACGCCGGCGTGGCCGCGGTAGGCCGCCCAATGCAGCGGTGTCGCCCCGTGATCGAACGGGGCGCGGGCGGCCGGATCGGCGCCGCGATCGAGCAACCACGCGGCGGCGTCGGCGTGGCCGCCCAGCGCCGCGTAGACCAGGGCGAGCGTGAGCCGCTCCGCGTCCGAGGCGGGCCGCACGCGCGTCAGGCCGTAGTGCACGAGCGTGTGCGCCTCGGGCGCGAGCGCGCCGCTCGCGGTGACGAAGGGCGCCATGAGATCGATCCGGCCCAGGCCGGCGGCGGCGATCAGGTCGACGGGCGCGCCGTGCGCGGCCAGGTAGCGCGCCGCGTCCTGCTCGCCGTAGTAGAGCGCGCCCATGAGCGTGCCGCCCTGGCGGGCGCCCGGGTCGGCGCCGTGCGCGAGCAGGAGCTCGAGGAGCGGCAGCTGGTGGCCGGCCGCGCGCGCGTCCAGGCTGGACGCTACCAGGCCGAGCGTCGTCCAGCCGACGTCATCAGGCTGTGACGGTCCCGCCTCCGTCGCGGCGTCGACCTCGGCGCCGTGCGCCAGGATCGCGCGCGCCAGCTCGGGCGTGCTCGCGGGCAGCGGGTGCACGGTCGGGTTGCCGGCCACGTGGTGCAGCAGCGTGGCGCCGTGGAAGTAGCCGTCGTAGGGCGGAGTCACCGAGACGGCCCGCGCGTGCACCAGTGACGGGTGGGCGGTGAGCAGCGCGCGCAGGCCCTCCAGGTCCCCGGCGTACAGCCGGTCGAGCGCCGTGCCCAGTTCTGCCGGTTCCGCCATGTACACGAGATAATACAGGGAAACTGCCGTCACCCGGGAGAGTCGGGGGCTGTCGGAACCGTGACCAACGCATGACAGATGGCCCCTGGGGCAGTTGCTACCTTTCACCCCGACCCCATGGATGTAGCCGTCGTCGTCAATCTGCATGCCCGGCATGGTTCCGAGGCAATCGGTCGCATGGTGCGCGACCAGTTACCCAATGCGCGGGTCAGGGTGACTCGCTCCCTCGACGAGGTGCGCAGCTTCATCGAGCGCGACCTCGCGCCCAACCCTCCCGAGCTCTTGCTCTCGGGGGGCGGTGACGGCACCGCGGTCGCGCTGCTCAACGAGCTGCGCACCAGCAACGTCGACGTGGCGCGCATGGGCGTGCTCCGGCTGGGCACCGGCAACGGCTGGGCGAACGTCACCGGCGCGCCGCGCGTACGCCAGGCGATCGCGCGCATCGCCGCGCTGCGCGGGCGCGTGCCGCCCACGCGTCGCTTCTCCCTGGTCGAGACCGAGGGCCGCATCGCGCCCTTCATGGGCACCGGCTGGGACGCCGAGATCGTCAGCGACTTCAAGGCACAGGCCTCGGGCTTGCCGCCGGGCATCAAGGGCATGAGCGACGGCCTGTTCGGCTACCTGAAGGGCATGTTCACGCGCACCATCCCGCGCCACATGTTCGGCGACGGGCCGGCCAACGTCACGCTCATCAACCAGGGCGAGGACGCGCTCACCGTCGACGGGCAGGGGCGCGTGGTGCCGCTGCCGGGCGGCCAGCGCGGCGCCGTGCTCTACCGCGGGCCCGCCAGCGTCGCGGCCGCGGCCACCACCGAAGAGTTCGGCTTCGGGTTCCGCGCCTTCCCGTTCGCGCACGCCGCGCCCGGGCGGGTCTCGGCGCGCATCTACGGCGCGCCCGTGCTCGAGGCCACGCGCAACATGTTCAAGCTGTGGCGCGGCGAGCACCCGCTGCCGAAAATGCACGACTTCTTTCTGACCGCCGGGCGCATGGAGTTCGACCGCGAGGTGCCCTTCCAGATCGGCGGCGACCTGGCCGCGCCGCGCACCAGCTTCGACTTCCGCATCGCGCACGAGGGTGTCGAGCTGGTCGACTGGGCCCGCCTCGCGGTGGCCTGAGCCCGGGCAGCCCGTGCGCGCCCCGCCGACAGGCATCGACGGCGGCGGCGCGCAGGTGGTAGCGTGCCCATGATGCAAGTCGGTTCAGCAGCACGCGGCGTCGCTCTCGTCGACGAAGTGATCGCGAGCGTGCAGTCGGGAGGCAGCGGGCGCATGCCGCGCACGCTCCGCGGCCCGGCGACGCCGGTACCCGCGGCCGAGCTCGCGCGCCTGCGCTTTCCCGACGGGCGGCCGCTGCCGCCCAGCCTGCGCCACTGGCTGGCCTACGACGCCGCGTTCGCGGCGCTGTTCCAGGAGCCCACGCAGCCGCGCTTCGCGCCGCTCGGCTTCCGGCAGCTCGTGCTGCAGGAGTTCGGCGGCGTGGTGAGCCACGAGTCGTGGTCCACCTTCGACAAGCTCCTGCCCGGGTCCTGCTACCTCTTGCCCGGCGGCACCGATGCGCGCCGCTTTCTCTACGTCGGTGAGCCCGACCCGATCGGCGAGTACCCGGTGCTGTGCGTCGACACCCACGACATCCCGTTCGTGTGCGTCTACAGCCCGGGCTTCGACGTCTGGCTGGCCGAAATGTTCCGCACCATCCCCGGCTACACCCGCCACACCTACACCGACATGTTCGACCACGCCCGCTATGGCGCGGCGATGGTCGAGCAGGCGCGCCGCAACTTCGGCGGCTACCGCGCGCTCGACGAGAACGGCACCGACACCGCGCACCTCGACGGCAACGACTGGCTCGAGTCGACCGGCGTGGGCTATCGCTCGAGCGCCATCGCCGCCGCGGCTTCGTTCGGCGCCGCCGAGGACGAGGAGACGCGCCCGGGCTTGAACCCGTTCACCGGCACGCGGCCGGCGCCGCGGCGCAAGTTCTAGTCCAGGGCGCGCGCTACCGCAAAGACGGCGGCAGCAGCGCGCCGGGACCGTGCTCGTCGACGATCAGATAGGCGTAGTAGAGCGCGCCGTACGCGCACGCATAGAACAGCCACAGGCCGAGCACGCCCGCGCCGCGCTGGCTGCCCTGGCGCGCCGTCGACAGGAGCCGCTTGATCCACGGGCCCAGCCAGCCGGCCACGAACGCGAAGACCGCGCCGGTGAGCACGATCATGATGGCCACGCGCACGCGCGGCTCGGCGACGTGCTGACGAACCTTGTAGGTCGCAATGTCTTCGAGCAGGGCGACCGTGAGCAAGATGAGGGGCAGGATGAGCACCGTCCGCGAGCGTGAGAACGAGGCGGCCATGGGAGGCCTTCGTACCACGGCGTGCGCGGGCGCCTTGGCGAGGCGTGCCCCGTGAGGGCCTAGCTGGTCAGGCCGAGCGCGCCGCGCGCCTGCGCCACGGTGGTGCCGACGGCCACGTCGGGATCGATCCACGGGGACTCGCGCAGCACCTCGCCGAGCTCCTGGGTCATGACGCGCGCCGAGGCGAAGCGCGCGGCCGGGTCGATCGCCAGCGCGCGGTGCACGGCGGAGACCAGGCGGGGCGGCAGGTCGGGGCGCTGCTCGTCGAGCGGACGGACCGCGCCCTTGCGGATCTTCGAGATGACCTCGAGATCGTCGTTGCCGTCGAAGAGGCGCTCGCCCGCGAGCGCCTCCCACAGTGTGCACGCGAGCGCGTACAGGTCGGTCTGCGGCACCGACGGCTTGCCCAGGAAGGTCTCGGGCGCCATGTACGAGATCGTGCCCTTGACCACGCCCGGCGCGGTCAGCTTCGAGCCGCGATCCCGCGCGCGCGCCATGCCGAAGTCGGCCAGCTTGATGCCGCCGTTCAGGCCCAGCAGGATGTTCTGCGGCGCGATGTCGCGGTGGATCACCGGCGCGGGCGTGCCGTCGCGCAGGCAACGTTCGTGCGCCGCGGCGAGCCCGCGCAGGACGCCGACGCCCACGTGCGCCACCAGCGGCCACGGCAGCGGCCGCTCGAGGGTCGCCATCGCGCGCAGCAGCGAGCGCAGATCCAGCCCCTCGATCCACTCCATGACCAGGCAGTACGAGAAGGGCGGGCCGGGCCAGGCCACGAAGTCGAGCACCTGGATGATGTTCGCGTGCTGCAGCTCCGCGCCGATGCGCGCCTCCTCGAGGAACATGCCCAGGTGCGGCTGCGCGGCAGAGAACGCGCCCTTCATCACCTTGATGGCGACCGGGCGAGCGAACAGCTCGGTGCTGCGCGAGACGCCACGGAACACGGTCGACATCGCGCCCTCGCCGATGGGCTCGAGGATCTCGTAGCGACCGTCGATGACCGTTCCTGATCGCATGAGGCCGCATGGTAGCACCGCGACGGCGATGCGCCTGTCACGTCGTCGGGTCGTCAGGGATAGAGCTTCTCGTGCTTCGCGAGCATCGTGACGAACTGCGCGATGCGCCGGGCGCGCGTGTCGGCCTTCTTGGCGCCGTGGACGCGGAATAGCACGGCGTAGCGGTTGGTCGCGTCGAGCGTGGCGAAGAACGCGGCGGCGCGCGGGTTCGCCGCCAGCGCGGCGGCGAGATCGTCGGGGACGGTCGCCTGGCGCGGCGAGGCGTAGGCGGCCTGCCAGCGACCGTCTGCCTGCGCGCGCTCGACCTGCGCGAGCCCGGCCGGCTGCATCTCGCCCGCCGCGATCAGCGCGAGCGCCTTGTCGCGGTTGATCTTCGACCAGATGCTCCTCGCGCCACGCGGGGTGAAGCGCTGCAGCCAGGCGCTGTCGTCGAGGCGACCCTTCTGGCCGTCGATCCAGCCCCAGGCGAGCGCGGCCTCGACCGCCTCGGCATAGGTCACCGACGCAACGCCGGCGCCCTTCTTGGCCAGCTCGAGCCACAGGCCGCGCGACGAGGCGTGGTTGGCCGCCAGCCAGGCGGCCCAGGCGCGCGCGCTGGCGAACGCCACGATGGGCAGATCCGCGGGGGGCGCCTTCGGCTCGATCTTCGATCCGGGGTTGGGCTTGGTACGAGAGGCCACGTCGGCAACATCGGCCGCGCGTACGTCACGCGTCACTAGTTGTCGAGCGCGCCCTCGGCGATCCAGTCGTGCACGAGCTGGCGCTCATCGGTGGCGAAGAAGGGCGGACCCGTCAGCGGCATGCGCGCGCCGCTCGGCGGCGCGGGCGACAGCTTCTGCGGCAGCAGGCTCGCGCACGGGTCACCGGGGACCACGATCGAGGCGCCCGAGCTGGTACCGCCCGCACGCAGCTTGGCGTAGGAGGTCATGTTGAAGCCGTTGGGCGCGCCCGCGGCGTTGTGACAGCCGCAGCCGCCCTCGGTGCTCGGGCGGTCGAAAAGCGGCTGCACCTCGAGCGCGAACGACACCGCGACGTCGGCGTTCGAGTCCACGGGGTCGCACCCGCCGGCCAGCGGAGCGCCGACGTCGGGCTCCGGGAAGCACGCCGACGCGCCCAGGATCAGCGCAATCAAGGCGGCCCGCGCCGCCACGGTCCATCGGATCATGGGGCGGCCACCACGAGGATGGGCCAGTTCTTGGTGGCGGTCGTGATCGTCCAGGTGTCCACGCGATCGGTCGCCGACATCAGGGTGCCCATCATGTCGCGCACGAACAGCTTGGCCTCGTCGTCGATCTTCTGCGCCGGGTCCATCGGGTCGGTGGGCGCGCTCACGTGGCAGTCGATCACGCGCACCGCCGGGGTCCACGGCGCCGCGGTGTTCTGGAAGAGCGGTTCCCTGGTGGCGGTGACCGCAGCGCCGATCCAGATCTTGTGGCTGTCGCCGCGCGGGATGCGCCCGGCCTTGGCGAGCGGAACCAGCGCGCTGTTGCCGCCGATGGCGAGCATGTCGACCAGGTAGCCGCGCGCCATGGCCTGGATCGCCCCTGCGGTCGGCTGGCCCATGCCCATGTCGAGCGCCGTGCCGGTGGGCACGATGGGGCCGTCCATGTAGAACGGCGCGGGGATCGGCTCCTCGACGAGATCGAGGTCGATGGCGTCGGCGATCGCCTGCGTCGAGGGCAGCACCTCGCCGCGGTAGCGATCGGTCACGACCACGTACTGCAAGAGCCAGAACGGGCTGTAGCCGGGGTCGCCGGGGATGGTGTCGGCGATGTACGGGTGGCCGGTCGGGGTGTACACCGCCGTCTCGCCTTCGCCGGTGCGGGTGACCAGCATGTAGAGCAGCGCGCCGTTGGGCGACGCGTCGCCGAGATCCCAGTACAAGACCTGGGCGCCGGCGGCCCAGCCCTTCTTGAGCGCGACCACGCCGCCGGCGTCCTCGAGCGCGAGGTCGTTCAGGCCGTCGTTGATGCGGATCTGGCGAGCCAGATCGGGCGCGGACGAGACGTGCGAGACCGTGGTGCCCGGCGGCAGCACGTGCACGCTGGCGCCCGCCTGATCGGAGACGAGCGGGTCCTGGCAGCCCGCCACGAGCGTCGCGGTGGAGAAGGCGGCCGTGAGCAATAGAGTGGTGATTCGCATGGTTTCTCCTGGTTCTCCTAGAACGGTCCTGCGATGCCGAGGTGCAGGACGGTCTCGTCCTCGAAATCGCTGAAGTCGTAGCGTTCGCCCGACAGCTTCAGGCGCAGCGCGCCGGTGATGGCCACGCTGGCCGCGGCGGTGTAGCGGAGCACGGTGCTCTTCGAGCGCAGCCGGCTGGTCGAGGGCACGTTGCCCTTGCGGCGCAGCCCGTCGCTGCGCAGCACGAAGTCGATGGGGCCGACGGGCACCTCGAGCTCACCGTAGAAGCCCTCCTTGAGGAACCACGGATCGAAGGTGCCGTCGGTGCCCGGGCCATAGCGGAATCGCTCCTCGGGCTTGTCGCCGAGCTCCATCTCGGTGCGCCGCATCAGCACCTCGCCGCGCAGGAACACCTTGCCCACGCGGAAGAAGCTCTCGGCGCCCACGATGTAGAAGTTGAGCCGGTTGTCGGGGTCGTAGGTGCCGGCCATGCCCGAGCCGCCGACGTGCCAGGCGAAGACGTCACCGAGCAGCGTGAGCGCGAGCCGGCCGCCCAGCGTCGGGCGCGAGTTGTTGTCGATGTAGTACTGCTCGCCCGAGCGGCTCTGCTTGTAGTCGAAGTCGAACGCCCCGGCGGCGGCGCGGGGACCGCCGACCGCGTAGACGGCGTAGTCGACCTGCGCCACGTCGCCGAAGAAGTGGGTGCCGTTCACCTCGATGCCATTGTCGACCCAGGGCGCCGGCAGGATGCTCATGTTCCACTCGTCGAGGCGCAGCATGCGGCCCATGTCATAGGGCAGCGGCTTGTCGCTGGTGCGGTGGTTGGCGGGGTCGTGGCGCAGCGGGAACTCACCGAACGCCGGGGTGAAGCGGCCGATGCGGAAGTTCAGCTCGTCGGCGATGCGCAGGTCGAAGAAGGCCATGCCGACCTCGACGCCGTGGCAAGCGACGCACAGCTTGACGTTGGCAGAGACGTCGTCGCCGAAATCGATGGCGAGCTTGAGCGACAGCTCGACGGTGGCGCCGTCGAGCGATTGCTGGCGGCCGATGCTCTCGGTGGGCACCGCCATGTAGTTGAGCTGCACCGAACCGGCGAAGTTGCGCTCGATCTTGATCGGCTCGGCGGCGGCGAGGCCGGCGGCCGCGATCGCGGCGGTGAGCGCGACGGCGATCGAGACGAAGGGGAGGGCGCGGCCGAGCTTCACGGGTGGTTCTCCTTGGTGGCCAGGTCGGAGAGCCCTTGCTGGCCGAAGGCGCGATAGACGAGACAGGTCGTGGCCTCCGCGGCCTCGGCATCGGTGAGGTTGGAGGAAGGCATTTGGCGCATGCGCGCGACGAGCTGGCGCCAGCGGACGGGGGCATCGAGCCGGGTCACATAGATCCGGCTGAGGCCGTGGCAACGTGTGCAGACGCGAGCAGTCACAGCGCAGGCCTCCTGGATCCGACGATCGGCGCCTTGGTCGGGGGCCAGGATCGCCTGGGTAGTGCGTTGGGTCCTGCAGGACCCCAGGATTGCGACGAGCGCCAAGAGCCAGGCGCGCGCCGTTCGTGCAGGGTTCAAGGCTTCGTGGGAGCGAAGGTCACTACAACCGAAGCGCGCGCCACCCCGACGTCTGGTGCGATCCGGCTGCGAATGCGTCCGGTGACGTCCTGCACGCAGGCCGCCATGCCCGGCAGCGGCGCGCCGCTGGCCCTGACGTGGCGCACGGCGCCGGTCTCGTCGATCTCGAAGGTGATCTTCACCGTACCGGCGGGCGTCTTGCTGGCGGCGCGCGCGGCGCTGCGGTAGCAGTCGCGGTAGCCGGTCAGGGCACGCTCGGCGCCGCGACGGATCACGCTGGCCTGCAGCGCGCCGTCGACCGAGACCGAGCCGATCGTGGGCGCGGCGTCGAGTGAGCCGGGCCCCGCGGGAGGGGTCGGGGTGGCGCGCGGCCGCGGCACGGGTGCGACCGGCGGCGTGATGGTCACGCGCTGCGGGGCCGGCGCGGCGGTGGCGCTGGCCACCGGTGCCGTGATGGCCACGCCGGGCACGGCCGGGCGCGCATCGGGCTGCGGGTCGTCGCTGGCGATCGGGCGGGCGTCCACGACGCCGGCGTCGCGCGCGGACCAGGCGCCGCGGGTGGCGCGCGGGTTGGCGCGGTCGCGGCCCGGCGCGGGTGCGGGCATCAGGGGGTGCGGACGCTGCTCGCCGCGCGTGGCCTCCTCGCTGCCAGCGTCCTGGCCGTCGTCGGGGCCGAGCACGGTGACCGGGTCGCGCGGCTGGGGCTCGCGCGGCTGGGCCATCGAGGGTTCGAGGATCGCGGCGGCCGCAGGGGCCGCGGCGGGGCGCGCGGGCGTGTCGGGCGGCGTCGGCACGGCGCCCGGGGCCTGGGTGGGCAAAGCGACGGGCGCCGCGGCGACGGTGGAGCCGATCGCGGCCGGCTTGCTGCGGCCGCCCGCGATCCACAGCAGCAGCAGGGCCATCGACAGTACGACGCCGGCCAGCGCGACCACGCGCCGGGGCCGGCGGCGCCACAGCGCGCGCAGGTCGATCGTGTCCTGCTGCAAGACGATGACGTTCTGGGAGACCGCCACCGCGGGGCACGCGGCCTCGGCGCCCTCCATGATCTCGACGTCGACGCTGAGATCATCGTCGTCGTCGCTCGAGGCGCTGCCCACGCCCAGCTCGAACGAGGCCGTCGACTGGCGCCCCTCGGGCGGGAACAGCTCGCTCATGTACTCGCCGAGCTCGATGTCCGAGATGGCGAGGCGCTCCTCGCGCGAGAACGTCTCCAGGGCGCGCTGCATCTCGCGCGCGGTCTGGTAGCGGTCGCCGGGATCGCGGCGCAGCGCGCGCAGGATGATGCTCTCGAGCATCGCCGGCACGTCGGGGCGGACCTCCGACGGCGGCGTGACCACACCCTCGACGATGCGCTGCAGGATCAGGAACTCGCCGTCGCCCGAGAACAGGCGCTTGCCACACAGCAGCTCCCAGAGCGCGATGCCGATGGCGAAGACGTCGCTGCGGCGGTCGAGCGCGCCGCCCCGGCACTGCTCGGGCGACATGTAGCCGATCTTGCCCTTGAGGAGGCCGGCGCGAGTCTGGGTGTTGTGGGCCGCTACCTTGGCGACGCCGAAATCCATGACCTTGACGGCGCCATCGTACGAGACCATGACGTTCGAGAGCGAGACGTCACGGTGCACGACGCCGAGCAGCTTGCCGTCGGCACCGCAGCGCGTGTGCGCGTGGTCGAGGCCGGCGCACAGGCCGCGCCCGATCGCGGTCACCATCGGGATGGGCACGAGCTGGCCGATGCGGCGCTCGGTCTGCACGATGTCGCGCAGGTCGACGCCGGCCACGTACTCCATGGCGTAGTAGTAGTCGCCGGTCGACTCGCCGATGTCGTGCACCTGGACGATGTTCGGGTGATCGAGCGTCGCGGCGAGCCGCGCCTCGGCCAGGAACATCTCCACGTAAGAAGGCTGCCCCGAGAAGTGAGGCAGCATTCGCTTGAGCACGACGCGCTTCTCGAAACCGGCGATGCCCTCGGCCCGCGCGAGATAGATCTCGGCCATCCCTCCGACGGACAGCAGGCTCAAGATCTCGTAGCGCCCGAGGACGGTCCCGGGCGCTAGCACGCCGTGGGGGACCCTCCGTGCGCTGGCGTTGGCTGAAGTCATCGTTAGATCATTAGTCGTGAATGACATCTTTCAATCAACGATATTGTCGTTTGTAATGCGGCAGACTGCTGCATGGCGATTGCATGATTGCGGTGTTGCCGCCGCGATCCGCAGGGGCGATGAAGGTGGCCAGTCCACGAGGGTGGGCGCCGGCAGACATGGCCCCATCGCATATAGGGAAAATGATGCGGCTCTGCTTGTCGGCTCGGGTGGGTAATCGTCAAGTTACCGACGGAAACGATGTCTGCATGCGGGTGCGAAGACGATCCGTCCATGTAGGCCGGCATTGGTGGCATGGACGCGGTATCCCACCTCGTCGCGGGTGCTCGGGCTACCTGGAGTGACCATCCGGTCACCACGCCGGTCGAGGTCCGACGGACCACCTGACGCATTCGCGTGGCGGACGAATCAATGGCAAGTCAGCGACTGTACAATGGCGAGTTCGTGAACTGGTAATGCGTAGCTGGTGGGTGTCGCCGACGGTGGCGTGCTGGGGCGCAGCCCTGGGTTCGGTCAGTCGGTAGGCCCGCCGACGACGAGCCCGGACCGGCATTGGCCCGAGCGAGGTACACGCGGTCGTCGAGATGAGTGCCGCCAGCACGGCCGCCACGAGAGACGATGGATGGTTCATGCATCCACCTTGCGCTCGCGTGCCCGGCGCGCGCGTCTGTGCCGAAGCTTGCCGCCTCCGTCGCTACCGCAGCGTCGTGGCCCGCGCCCGCAGCCGTCCGGCCTGCGTGGCGCGGACTGCGGGCGCGGCGGTCGGGTCGTACTCGTCGACTGCCAGCCGGCGGCCCAGGAGGTCCTCGATCGCGAACAGCGTGCGCATCCGGTAGTAGGCGACTGGATCGTCGAGGATCTCGAGCAGCGCGGGCAGGGCGGCGCGGCCGCGTGGCGCGCGCGCGTAGGCCGCGGCGGCGACGGCGCGCAGGAGCGGGTCGCGGCTGCGCAGCCAGACCTCGCCGAGCGGCGCGTCGAGCCGCCCACCGTAGTGCGCGCCCCAGGTGTGATCGGGCGCGAGCCGCCGGCCCCAGCCCGAGGCGAGCGCGGTCAGCGTCCAGGTGATCGAACGATCCAGGTGGCACAGGTTGCACGCGTTGGGCGCGCCGGCCGCCAGCATGGCGAGCGCGGCCGGCGTGGAGATCCGGTGCGAGCGGGTGAAGTCGCTGACGCCTTGCACGATCTTCGGCATGTGGCAGTCCAGGCACGAGGCCGCGCCGGGGTCGTGCCGCGCGTGCGCGCGCGCCGCCGCCGGCGTGGCCAGGTGCGCGTGGCAGCCCGCGGCGCTGCACGCCTGCACATGCCGCGGCGCGTCGGGCGCGGTCGCGCCGGCACCCGCGACGTGCGGGTCGTGGCAATCGGTGCACTTGATGCGCGTCGTGCAGGTGCCCGCCGCCTGATCGAGCGCCTCGCTCGAGTTGCGCGCGCCCGAGCCGTCGGCGAAGCGCGGCGTGGGCGTCGAGTGGCACTGCGCGCAGATGGTGTTCACGAGCACGGCGTTCTGCCGGCCGCCGGCGAGGTCGGGCGCGTCAGGACGCGCGCGCAGGTCGTCGCTGGTGGGCGCGAAGCGGATCTCCTGGTCGCGCTGCGCGTGCTCGCGCCCGCCCAGGTGGCAGCTCTCGCAGCTCACGCCCACGGTGACGAGCTCGTCGATGGGCAACCGGTTGTCGGTGGCGATGGCGGCGATCGCCGCGGGCGGGCGCCGCTCGTGGAGCAGCTCGAAGTACTGCTCGGTGCCCTGGCCGAGCGGCCGCGGGCCACGCGCCCGCAGCGCGCGCAGCTCGAACGGGTAGGTGTTGTGGCACCAGGCGCAGCGCGCCGCCCAGGGCGCCGGGTCGGGCGCGTAGGCGTCGACGGCGGCGGTGCCGTCCGGGCCGTACTCGTCGTCGTACCAGGAGTCGAAGTACTGCTGGTGGAACCAGGCGCGCTGGCGCAGCCAGTAGCCGAAGGGCAGGCGGATCTCGGTGGTGTAGAGCGGATCGCCGGGTGGCTCGGGACCCTCGAGCAGCACGCCCACGTACTCCTGCAGGTAGCGCGCGCCGATGGTGCGGGTGACCCGGAAGCGGCGGCGCGCTCCGCTCGCCGCGACCAGCGTCATGACCGGCCCGTCTGAGGTCGTGTCGAAGCTCGCGCTGCCGCCCGCGTAGGCGACGCGCGCGCCCGCGAAGTCACCCAGGACGGCGGGCGCCGCGGCGAGGCGGTTCATGCTCGCGTGCAGGCTGCGGCGCCACTGCGCGTGGCGCGCCTGGTGGCAGGCGCCGCAGGCCTCGGGGCCGACGTAGTCGACGGCGTAGATGTTGCTGTAGCCGGCGGCTGCGACGGGCGTGGTGGGCGCGGGTGACGGCGGTGGATTCGCGGCGCCCCGCGCGGCGCGCGTGGTCGACCGACTCGCCGCCCCGGTGGCGAGGACCACCCCGGCGAGGGCGGCGGCGAGCGCGAACAGACCCCAGGCGCGCCAGCGTCGCACGCGCGGAATCTAGCACGCGGCGATCGGTCGCCGGGCGCGTGGTACGGTCCCGATCGCTTGGAGCGCGAGGCCGCCAGGATCGCCAGGTTTGCATCGGAGCGGCGGCTCGGCAGCTTCGTGGCGCTGGCCGCGCTCGTGGCGCTGGCCGCCGCGTGTGCCTCGAAGCCCGCGGCGCCACCGGAAGGCAGGCAGGGCGGGTGGGTGCGCCTGGCGCGCACGACCCGGGTGATCGTCGAGAGGGTCTCGCACCGGCCCACCGAGGGCGGCGAGGTCACGGTCCTGGTCGACTGGATGGTCGAGAATGCTGGCGAGGCGCCGGAGAGCTTCCGCTACGGCAACAAGGTGCTCATCGACGCGGGTGGCCGGCGCTACCTGCCCAGCGCCGGCGAGGACACGCCGCTGCTCGCGCCGGGCGAGCGATCGGCGCGCCTCACCAACGTCTACAGCTTGCCGGCGGCGGCGTCACGCGCACGCCTCCACTGGGGGCTCTACGTCGACGGCGCGCTGCAGTACCGCATTGCGCTGACGCCGCCCCCGTAGCGCTAGCCGAGCCGGCCGCCGCCTACGGGCAGCCGGGCTTCTTCACCTGCCCGGGGGTGAGCGTGGCGAGGTTCACGCCGACCTCCTCGAGCATCGCCATCTGCATGGTGGACATGTTGAACCACCACGAGAACTTGCGCTGCGGTGCCACCGGGTACCTCGGGTAGCCAATCTTGTTCGACGCGATGAACGCGCTCGGGTTCGCCACACCGGGGGCGAGCTGCGCCGCGGTCCAGACCAGCGGGCTGCGGCGCGGCCGGTCGTAGACCTGGAACATGCGCTGCGCGCACGAGGCCAGGTCGTGGTGCAGCGCCAGGAACGACGCGCCCTCGGTCGCGAACGGCGCGGTGCCGGGGCCGTTCATCTTGCCCTGACGCGACAGCGCGCGGATGCCCGCGGCGCTGATGGCGCTCGCGTCGGTGCAGTGCTCGGCGTCGGTGCCGTCACCGAAGAAGGCGCGCGCGCCGCCCGGGCGGATGCCCGCGCCGTAGGTCGGCGCCAGCATGCGGCGGTGCACGCCGTCGGCCGGCACGTCGCACATGGACGGGGCGAGGAAGCTGTCGCCGAGCGAGTTGGCCTTCCACACGTACGCGCTGGCGAAGTCGCGCATGCCGCGGGTCAGGCGCACAAAGATCTCGTCGACGCGAACGTCGTTGGACTGCTCCTGCCAGCGGAGCAGCACGTCGACCATGAGCTCACTCATCCACATCGAGCACCACGGATCCGTGGCCCCGGCGTCGTCCTGCTGCAAGCCGGTGTGGACGAAGCAGTTCTGCGGCGGGAACTGCACCGGGATGCCCGGGTTGATGGCCGCGAGCTGCGCGGCGTTGCCGGTGATGTGCTTGTACGCGGTGTCGAGCACCGCCTTGAAGCGGCCCAGGTACTTGGTGTCGCCGGTCAGGCGCGCGCCGTAGTAGAGGCCTTCCATGCTGGTGCCGAGCAGGCGCTCGGTCCACAGCTTGTCGGGGCCGCGCGTCTTGCCCGCCGAATAGGGGCCGACGAAGTAGATGTCGTTGTACCAGAGGTCGGCGATGCGCCGGCCCGCGGCGAGCGCGTCCTCGTCGCCGGTCAGCGCGTAGTACGCGTACAGGCCGCGCAGGTGCGAGTATTTGTCGTCCTTGGTCGGCTTGCCGGTGAAGAAACCGGTCGCGTCGATCTTGGACTGGTAGTAGGAGCAGGCGCGCATCCCCTCGCGCAGGAACTCGGTGTCACCGACGACGGTGAAGCCGACCAGCCAGGTGCTGCAGCGGTCGTACAGCCAGCCCTCGTAGTTGGCGATCGGATCGACCACCGAGTCGGATGCCGGGTTGACCGGGTAGCCGTCGCGGTACGCCACCGACTTGCCGAAGTCGCGCAGCGCCTCGCCGAGGAACTTCAGGCCGGCGCGGCCGGGCGTGTTCATCTGCGAGAGCGCTATCTGCTGGCCGAGGAGGCGCGTGTGCGCCAGGTAGCCGTCGGGGTAGACGGCGAGCGCGTACGGCTCGCGCCCGGTGTAGAGGGTCTTGCTCGAGGTCGAGGTCGTGACCAGCGTGGCCACGCTGTTGATATTCTGGATCGTGCGCGTCGCGATCGGCGCGGTCGAGGCCGAGACGCGGCTCACGGCGACGTCCTTCCAGGCGATGAAGCCGGTGCTGGCGGTGTTGCCGCCCGCCCACGCCACGTCGACGTCGAGGCTGGTGCCGGTCATGGCCGAGGACGGCAGCTGGATCTGCACGGCGCGGGTCTTCGTGCGCACGCCGGCCGCGTCGTGCACGGCCAGGATCTCGCGCGCCCGGGCGCCGCTGATCACGGCGCCGCCCGCGACCGAGATCTTGAGCTTGGTCACATCGGTCACGGTCACGTTGGGCGGCAAGGGCAAGCCGAAGGCGATCGTGGTGCCGCCGGCCGCCACGCGGCTCAGGCGCACGACGACGTGGGTCGTCCAGGCGGCGGTGTCGAGCGCGTAGGCCTGGCCGGAGACGTTCGCGCTGTCGGCGCTGTCGGCGCCGGGTGAGGGAGCAGCGAAGTCGCCGGTCGGGCCTTCGGTGCGCTCGATGGCTTCCGCGCCCTCGGTGGCGCAGGCGCCCAGAGCGACGACGAGCAGCGAGGAGAGAAGGAATCCGGGACGTCGGCAATTTCGCGGGTTGGGTTGGTTCATCGAGGGAGAAGCTAGCGATGCTTTGGCCTCCAACCAAATTGTTTCTCGTCGGTGTCCATCGCTACAAACGCAGTCGTGTCGCGTAGATAGGGACCTGTCGGACCGGGACCGACACGTTTGTGCGCCTGGTGCACAGGTGTGCGGGCTGCGAAGATGCCGCACACCCATGCGTCGCCGATCGAACCTCAACTTCGCGCCGCCTGTGCGCCTCCGCTCGGTGCCGACGCCATGACCGCCACCCCGCGCAAGCCGCGTGTGCGCTGCGCCTGGGCCGAAGGCGATCCGCTCTACACCGCCTATCACGACGACGAGTGGGGCGCGCCGGCGCACGACGACCACAAGCTCTTCGAGCTCATCGTGCTGGAAGGCGCGCAGGCGGGCCTGTCGTGGCTCACCATCCTGCGCAAACGCGAACACTACCGGCGCGTCTACGACGGCTTCGATCCGCGCCTCGTCGCCGGCTACGGCGCGGGCAAGGTCGCGGCGCTGCTCGCCGACGCCGGCATCGTGCGCCACCGGCAGAAGGTCGCTGCCAGCATCGCCAACGCCGCCGCCGTCCTGCGCGTCCAGGAGGAGCACGGCTCGTTCGATCGCTTCGTGTGGAGCTTCGTCGGCGGCATGCCGCTGTGGACGCGCCGGCGCACCAGGGCCGACGTGCCTGCGCGCACGCCCGAATCGGACGCGCTCAGCAAGGCGCTGAGCGCGCGCGGCTTCGGCTTCGTCGGGACGACGATCTGCTACGCGTTCATGCAGGCGTGCGGCCTGGTCGATGACCACATCGACGGTTGCTTCCGCGCGCGCAAGCGCTGAGCGTTCCGCGCCGAGCCTATACTGCGCCGGCATGCACTGGACGTTGAAGGCCTTCGAGGATCTCACCGCGACCGAGCTCTACGCCCTGCTGGCCGCCCGGCAGGAGATCTTCGTCGTCGAGCAGAAGTGCGCGTACCTCGACGCCGACGGCGCCGACGAGCACGCGCTGCACTTGTGGGCGCACGACGACACGACGCCGGTGCTGGCCTACCTGCGTGCGTTCGGCCCGGGGATCAAGTGGCTGGAGGCGAGCATCGGGCGCGTGCTCACGACGCGCGACGCGCGTGGGCGCGGGCTGGGACGAGACCTCATGCGCCGCGGGATCGAGCTGGTGGGCGAGCGGTGGGCTGGCGCGCCGATCCGGATCGGCGCGCAGCGGCACCTCGCGCACTTCTACGCCGAGCTTGGCTTCGTGATCGCGAGCGCTGACTACCTCGAGGACGGCATCCCCCACGTCGAGATGCTGCGCGCGTAGCTCACTTCGGGTTGGTGATCTCGCCGCAGCCGACGCGCGCGCCCGAGTTGCCCGACGGCTGGGTGCCGTCGTCGGGCTGCGCGTGAATCACGACCGCGCGCCCGAGCAGCGTCGTCGCGCCGTCCGCGGCCAGCGTCGCGCCGTCGATCGTCGCCTGCAGCTTGCCGGTGCCGTCGCTCGCGATCTGGAGGTTGCCCAGATCGCCGATGTGGCGCGCCGGCGCGCCGGGCAGCCCGTGCGCATGGGCGCCGGGGTTGTAGTGCGCGCCCGCGCTCTCCGCGTCGGGCGAGCTGCAATCGGCCCGCTCGTGCAGGTGCACGCCGTGCGCGCCCGGCGTCGCGCCCTTCACGTTGACCTCGATGGCGACGTGGCCGTCGTTCTGGGCGAGCCGCGCGCTGCCGCTGACGGTCGAGCCGCTCCTGGCCTCGAGCGGAACGGTGATCGCGCGGGTCGGCTCGGCCTTCGAGCTTCCGCACGCGGCAGCGGTGGCGGCGAGGACGACGAGGATGCTGCTGAGGGCGATTCTGGACGGGGGCATGGGCATAGGCTGTCTCCTTGCGCGCAGACGGTGCACACGCCGCGCCACAGCGGGGCGCCGTGCCAGAACCCAGCGGAATTTCGTGCCCCGGTAGGTCATGCGTCGGCGTCGGACGCATCGCCGTGATGCTCCGCCCGATCGGATAGCGGCCGCCGCGGGGCGCCGCGCTACTTGGCGCGCTCGAGCTCCTTGGCGATCTGGG
>JBKJOI010000471.1:0-6073 GCA_046595695.1 Haliangiales bacterium
GTCCTCCACGAGCTTGGCCACGCGCTTACGGCCAGGCGTTTCGGCATCAAGACGAAGGACATTACATTGCTCCCCATCGGCGGGGTGGCTCGCCTCGAGCGAATGCCAGAGAAGCCAGGGCAGGAGCTGCTCGTGGCGCTCGCCGGACCGGCGGTGAATGCCGTCATCGCGGCGGTGCTCTTCGTATTGCTTGCTTCAACAGGAGGACAGGTGGTCCTCGAAGGACAGAGTGTGATGGGCGGAGGGCCGTTTCTGACGAAGCTCCTCTGGGTGAACGTCACGCTCGCGGTCTTCAATCTGCTGCCCGCTTTCCCAATGGACGGCGGACGCGCGCTACGCGCGCTGCTCGCGTTGCGCGGCGACTACGTGCAGGCGACGCGAACGGCGGCGGGCATCGGCCAGGGGATGGCCCTCCTACTTGGGTTGGTTGGACTATTTACGAACCCCTTTCTCGTGTTCATCGCACTCTTCGTGTGGATCGGGGCGGCAGGCGAATCAGGGGCCGTGCAGATCAAAGCCGCGCTGGCCGGACTGCCCATTCAAGCGGCCATGCAAACCAGCTTCAGGGTGCTCTCGCCGCACGACTCGCTCGCAGCAGCCTCGCAGGCACTTCTCGATGGCTCGCAGGTCGACTTCCCGATCGTAGACGAGAGCGGCGCGCTCGTCGGGGTCTTAACCCGAGCGAACCTGATTCGGGGTCTCACCACCAGTGGCTCCAATGTCGCAGTCGAAACAGCGATGTCGCGACGCTTCGAGACCGCCGACCCAGGCGAGATGCTCGAGAGCGCACGCACCCGCCTTCAAGGGTGCGAGTGCAGTTCGCTCCCCGTCGTGCGTCACGGACGCGTCCTCGGGATCGTAACGCTGGAGAACATCGGCGAGCTGATGATGCTGCAAGGTGCGCTGCGTGCTTCGCAAGGTACGGCGACCGCATGACTGGCGGTGGAGTGCCTGGTGCTCGCACCCAGCCACCTCAGCCAGGCGCTTCCGGCCATCTCGTTTCCTGAGCTCGAGCTCGCCGCCGTTGTCGACGGGCCGACCAGCGACCGACTACGAAACCGCCGTCGCATGGAAGGGCTCGTCAAGTGTCGCAGGTGCCGTCCCACGGGGTGCTGAACGCCATGTAGTTGCCGGGCTCGGTGAACACGGACCAGTCACCGTACTCGTCGTCCTCTCGCGGCTGAGGGATCAATCCGAAGCAAAGTACAAGCCGCTGGACTTCAAACGGCGCGCCCTCGATGGCCTCGAAGTACACGCCCCCGAACTCCGCGATCCGCTTCGCACCGAGCTCTCTCGCGGCCTCGGTGTCGAGTTCATCGCGTGGGCCAAGGGAATCCACCCAACTCGACGAGACGACGATTACCGTCGAATCGATAGACGGCCGAGAACTCGCGACCTGGGTCGCCGCCCGTTGCTGGAGCGAACGGCGTCGTGACAAAGAACTGCTGGCCGCTCTCGGTGCGACTGACATGTTTGGCGCAGTCGTCATCTGGCTCGATGCAAATGAGCTGCGGAGGCTCGAACTCCTCGGGCGGGACCGGTGGCATAGCCATGTTCGCGGAGGGCACACAGGACTGACATTTCCGACCCGGGCAGATTCGTCTCGGGTCGCACTTCCAATGTCACTTGGCTCGGGTATTATGTCGCGCATGCCGACCACCAACAGTGCCGTTGAATCGCTTATCCGCAACTTCGCCTCGCAGCTTCAAGACCTGATCCGTGACCAGCTTTCCACGGACGTCACCGCTGCGGTTCGAGGAGCCTTGGGCGGCGCCGCACCAAAGCGCGGCACGCCCGCCAAGAACGGCGCGGCCAAGGCGCCCAAGCGTGACCGGGGTGGAAAGCGCACGCCCGAGCAGATCGAGAAACTCGCCGTCCAGCTCTTGGCCTACATCGATAAGAACCCCGATCAGCGTTCGGAGCAGATCGCGAAGGCGAATAGGCTCGAAACTGGCGAGCTCGTTCTACCCATCAAGCGGCTGCTCTCCGACAAGACGATCAAGGCCAAGGGCAAGGCGCGCGGGACGACGTATGCTGCGGTGAAGTAGCTCCTCGAAGAATCCGACACCGCCACAAATTGGACCCGTCCGCAAATAGCCGAGCTACTTCAGCGCCATCGGTCCAGTCGGCAGCGCCCATGATTGAGCAGATCGATCGTTCCCACACGGGTCCAAAGGAGCCACCCATGCCTTCGTCATCGTTCGTCGCGCTGGCCGCCGCCGAACCACCGACGACGCCTATCGAGCAGCCGGCGTGGGAGGCCAAATCTTCTTGGCCATCGTCGTCATCGTCCTCGTTATCAAGATCCGGAAGTGGATGCGGAACTAGTCGGACTGGAGGTCATCTTCGGCCACCGATGCCGCCACGCTGCTGCACTAGGCCACCGCCGGCGCCATGCGCGCACTCGACCGCCTCGCCGCCGCAGCCCTCCGAACGGCGTCGGGCGGCGTTGCGCCCGCGCTAAACTTTCACGGGCAAGCAGCGCGTCGCCGCGCGCGGTGCACATCATCCCGATCCTGCTCGACGGCCCGGAGGGGCGCGCCGTCTCAAGCGGTCCGGTCGCGAATCTCCTACCATCGCCGGCTGCCCAACCTTCGCAGCCGTCCAGCGATCCGATGATCAAGAAACTAGCGATTGATGACAGGGATTCACGTGTGCCGCAACCGGAGCGGCACTACCAGACCTCGAGTCGGCCAAGGTCCGCGAAGAAGCGCGAATCCGCGCGAGCTCTTCCGTGTTTCGCGGCGTCGGCCGCACGAGCACCGGCAAGAATCAGACAAAGATCTTCGCCCGCGCGGCGTCGCAGATGGCGGCTACCGCGGGGTTGGTGATCTTGCGCTCCACCGAGATGGCGTAGAACTGCTGGCGGAGGTCATCCGCTCGCCCCACGACCTGGACGCGATAGCGACGGCGAACCTCGTTCTCGATGACCGTGGGCGTGGGAAAGACGCCCAGGCCCTGCTCGCCGAGGGCCTTCGCGAGCGCGCTGTCGTCGAGCTCAGCCACGACGCGCGGGCGGAGCTTTCGCCCATGGAGCCACTGATCGAGCGAGCGCCGCAGCATCGACCGTGCACCCGGGACGAGCATGGGCGCGCCATCAAGGGACTTCGGGAACTTCCGTCGTAGCGACTGTGCGAGCCATGGCGCGGCGAAGAAGGTCGTGGTGCTTTCGCCGAGGAGATGGCTGAACGCGCGCACCGTTGACCCGGGAGGGACGGGGGCGTCCGCCAGCACCACGTCGAGCGCGTGCACGGCCAGGTCACCCATGAAGTCATCGACCGACCGGTCCTCACGGCAGATGACCTGGATGTTCCGATCGAGCCGAAAGGCGGGCTCTAGAACTCGTTGCACGATCGACTTCGGCAGCACGTCCGCGATGCCCACCACGAGGCGCATCGGCCGATTGCCCGTTCGGCCCTTGAGCGCGTCCTGGAATTCCTGTCCGAGGGAAAAGATCTCCTCCGCATAGCGGAAGGCCACCCGGCCCACGTCGGTGAGCACGAGGCCGCGCCCTTTCCGCGCGAACAGCTTCTCACCGAGGACGCCCTCGAGCCGATGAATCTGACTACTGATGGTCGGCTGCGCCAAGCGCAGCTCCTTTCCCGCGCGCGCGATGCTGCCCTCTTTGGCGACGACCCAGAAGTAGAGAAGGTGATGGTAGTTGAGCCACTCCATTGGTAGATCTTGCCCTTCCCCACGTTGAATTGCTCCACCGATGAAAGGGCAGAACTCCCTTTCAAACCGTGCATGCGGATTTTCCGCACACGGATTGCCGATGGTCTCTTGAGCGTCGGCATTGTGCAGGCTCCGGGTACTCGACGGTGCAGCGCAGGCAATGGATCCCCAGGTTCCGGCAAGACTCGCGCGTCCGGCCTGCGGCTTGCCCTGATTTCAGGTTGAGGCCCTCGCGCTTCACGCGCAGGGCTTCGGGTAACGTGATCCTGGCGCGGCTCGGGCTCGAGCTACACCCCGACAAGACGAGGCGAGTGGAACTCTTCCGGGACGGATTTGCACCCGCTGGAAAAGTGCAGCGTGAAGCGACCTTGCTCTGGCCCTCGCGGCTCGGTCAGTCTCGTTTCGTCACGACGCACCATGCGGCAAGACTACCTCATGCCGATACATCGAATTTATCGAACGATCGACTCGAAACTTCCTGATGGTCGATACGTGACGCCGACCCCACCATCAGCTCTTCGAACGAAGAACTTGAGGGCCGAGCGATGGACGAGCGCATGGACATCGATGCCGCGGGCAGGACGGCGCGCCTGGTCCGGCGTCTGCGGCGATTGAACGCGTCGGCGGCACGACGACGGGTCTACCCGCTGGTCGGCGCACTCGTCGCTCTGGGACCTCCGGTCGGCCTGTTGTTCCGTCACAGCCTGACGGAGGGTGCGGCGCCAACGCCGTCATGGAACCGCTATGAGGTGGCCGCTCGTCTGGTCACCTACGGCTACCTCACGTGCTCGACCGTGAGCGCGCTTGCGCTCCTGGGCTACCTGCTCGGCCGCGGCACAGATCGTCTACGCGCCCTCGCGATGACGGACCCTCTGACGGGGCTCTCGAATCGCCGTCTCCTGGCCGAGCGGATCGCCGAGGAGGCGCGCCGCGCCGTCCGCTACCAGGTTCCGCTCGCGGTGCTCGCCCTGGATGTCGATGGACTCAGGCGCGTCAACGACGGACTCGGGCATCGCGCCGGCGACGCCGCGCTGCGGGCGGTGGCGCACGCCCTCTCGGAGACCACGCGTGCCACCGACATCGCGGCGCGCACCGGCGGGGACGAGTTCATGGTTTTCCTGCTTCAGACGACCGAGGAGGAGGCTGTGGCGTGCGCGCGGCGGTTGCTGGAGGCATTGGCTGCGATGCGGGGGCCATGGACCCGGCCGCTGTCGGTCTCGACCGGTTCGTCGGGATCGACGGCACACGACCGGCGCACGGCGAGGAGCCCGTCGACGCGGCGGACGCGCTCATGTACCGCGCCAGGGCCAGCGGCGGGGGCGGGCTCGTCGTGTCGTCGGCTGTACCGGAACGGCGCGCGAAGCGATTAATGGTCTGGTCGGTGGAGGCTGATGTGCGTCGCGGGTTCGCCGTGCATAAGCGCACCGGGGAAGGCGGCATCCCGTGAATGGTATGCCCAGGCCAGGGCGTGATCTCGTTGCCATCCTGGGGTCCGGGGGCGTGATCCTCGGCGCCAGCAATGCGTGGGAACAGTTGCTCGGCCGGCCGGTGAGCGAGTTGCATGGCCGGCGCCTTGACGACCTGGTGGCTGAGGGGCGATGGCCTGCTGGCCCGGACTTGACCGAGGCAGGGGCACTCCCATGGCGCCTCGTGCTGCGCGCAGAGGGCGGGCGGCTCGTGAGGATCGAAGTCACGCTGGTCGAGCCGATCGACCAGCCCGATGGTCCGGCCGTGGTGGTGGTGGCACGTGAGGAACTCGAGCCGGCCAAGGATCCGGACAAGCGACTGGCGCTCACGGATCGATTGGCCTCGATGGGCACGCTTGCGGCCGGCTTCGTTCACGACCTGAACAACATGTTCACGCCTATCCTCGTGAACCTGCAGCGCCTCCAGCGCGAGCTCCACACCCTTTCCGTGAGCGCCGATCTCGATGTCGGACTGCTGAAGGTCCGGCAGGGGCTGGCCGGTGTGCAGAAGGCGGTCGAACACGTCGCGGAGCTGGGCCGAGACCTCAAGCGATTCTCGAGCGAAGAGCCCGAGATTTTCACGCCCGTCGACTTGCGCCGGGTGCTCACCACCGCCCTGGGCTTCACCATGCACGAGTTGCGCGCACGCGCCCGGGTGGTGGAGGAGTACTTCGATCCGCCGCAGGTGCGCGGCGGAGAGGTCGCACTCTGCCAGGTGTTCGTCAACTTGCTCCTGAACGCCGCCCAGGCCATCCCGGAGGGCAGCCGGACTCCCGAGCACGAGATCTGGGTCAGCGTACGGACGTCTCCCCACGGGGCAGGGCGAGCGCATCTTAACCCTGCGTAACTTGATCGCTTCTCCGGATGCGAGTCCGGATGCGATCGACTCAAAGGTAGCGGGCATGATCGATTCGCGCTCATGCCCCGTCGAG
>JBKJOI010000369.1:0-8998 GCA_046595695.1 Haliangiales bacterium
CGTGCAGCGTGATCGCGACGCGCTCGATGCCGCGCGCAGCGGCGGCGGCGAACAGCTCGGGCGTGAAGTGCAGCCCGGCGGTGGGCGCGGCGACCGAGCCGGAGGCGCGCGCGTACACGGTCTGGTAGCGCTCGGCGTCGGCCTCGGAGAGGCCCTCCGGGCGCGCGATGTAGGGCGGCAGCGGCAACTCGCCCCAGGCGGCGAGCGCGTCGGTGCCGCCCGCGGGCAGCGCGACGCGCGCGGTGCCGGCGTCGTCGCGGCCGAGGAAGACCAGCCGCGGTGGCGGGGCGCCTTCGGGCGCGGGCCGGCCGC
Source organism: Haliangiales bacterium (assembly GCA_046595695.1). Taxonomy (GTDB): domain Bacteria; phylum Myxococcota_A; class Polyangia; order Haliangiales; family SHYZ01; genus JBKJOI01. The sequence goes on from JBKJOI010000369.1 coordinate 313, forward strand.
GCGGCGGATCGAGGACCAGCTCGGTGCCGTCCTTGATCTGGCCGCGCACGAGCGCGCGCCAGACGCCGGGCGTGGCGTCGGGCTCGACGAGCAGGACCTCGTGGCGGCCGCCGCTGGCGCGCCGGGCCTGCAGGCGGGCCGGGATCACGCGCGCGTCGTTGACGACGAGCAGCGCGCCCTCGGGCAAGAGCGCCGGGAGCTCGACGAACGCGCGGTGCGCGGGAGTGGCGCCGGCGGGCAGCACGAGCAGCCGTGACGCGTCGCGCCGCTCAGCCGGACGCTGCGCGATCAGCTCGGGGGGCAGCTCGAAGTCGAAGTCGGAGACGCGCATGGGCGGGGCTAGGGAACGATGAAGTAGTTGAAGACGACGGCGAAGCACACCGGCACCGGCTTGCCGCCCACGGTCGACGGCTTGTAGCGCCAGGCGGCGATGCCGTCCACGATCGCGGCGTCGCCGGCCGCGTCGCCGGTCGAGGTCGTGACCGTGGTGCTGGTCGGCGCGCCGGCCGCATCGATGCAGAGCCGGACCTTGGCCTGGGTGCGGTTCTTGCCGGCGGCGGCCAGGCGCGCGCGCGTGGCCTCGGGCAGCGGGATGTCCTTGTTGCCAGCGATCCGGTGACCTTCGATCATCTTGGCGTCCACGAGCGCCGCGTCGGGTTCGAGCGCCGCGGCGTCAAGCGAGGGGGCCGAGCGCGAGTTGCCACAGCCGGCGAGCGCGGCCGTGATCGCCAGGGCGATGACCAGGGATGACTTCACCCCGCGCGGATAGCACAGCGCCTCGCGAACACGAAACGGATTCGCGTCCGCGTGCTACGGTGCGCGCATGCGCCGCCCGCCGTACCCGGGGCTCGCCCTCGCCGCCCTCGCGTACGTCGCGGCGCCGGCCGCGAGCGCGCGCGCCGCCACGACCGCGCCCCTGCTCGAGGAGAAGCTCGACGTCGACGGCGACGGTCGCATCGACACCGTGACCGTGCAGGACGATGGCCGCCTGGTGGTGCTCGCCGCCGCCGGTACCGGGCGCTTCGCCGAGATTCCCCTCGGCGTCGAGGGCTGGCGCATCACCGCTGCGCGCGTCGAGTTCCGCGCCTACGCCGCGCACCGGGTGCTGCTCGTGCACGTGAGCGACGTCGACGCCAGCGAGACCGCCGCGCTGATCGAGATCGACGCGAGTGGAAAGCTGACGCGACTGTGGCAAGGCGTGGTCGGACCGCAGGGTCGCGATCGCGAGTGGGCCATCGCGGTCGCGCTCGGCGACATGCTGCCGATCTACTACGAGACCAAGGACGGCGTCGCACGCTGCGACGGTGAGCCGACCCAGCTCGCGCGCCGCGGCTTCGACTTCGGCAGCGGCGAGTGGCGCGCGCTCGGCTACGCGAGCCCCCTGCCCCCGCCGCGCGGTGCGATCGAGCTGCGCGCGCTGCGCGGCGTGGCGCCGCCCGGGCTGGACGCCGCCAGCCGGCCGGGTGTGTTCCACGCGACCGCCGCCTCGAGCTCGGAGCAGGACGGCGGCTCGGCCGAGGATCTCACCACGCCCACCGAGATCGACGACGGCAAGCTCGAGACCGCGTGGGCCGAGAGCCGCGGCAGCCACGGGCGCGGCGAGTTCGTGACGGTGCGCTCCAAGGCGCGGCCGTTCAAGGTGGTCGCGCTGCGCCTGGTCCCCGGCGACGCCGGCTCCGCCGACACGTTCGCGCGCGCCAACCGGCTGCGGCGCGTGCAGGTGGTCACCGACGCGGGCGCGGCGTTCGTGGTCGTGCTGGATCCGGATCCGGCGGCGATCGCGGGCCCCGGCTTCGCCGAGCCCTACTGGATCACGCTGCCGCAGCCGGTCGCCGCGCGCTGCGTGTCGGTGATCATCGACGACGTCTGGCCGGGCAAGCCGGGGGCGCGCGCGGGCAAGGGCGGCGCCGCCGGCAAGCCCGACGGCAACCGCACCGCGATCGCCGAGCTGGCGGTGTTCACCGATCTGGACGCCGGCGGCCCGGGCGCGCTCGACGCGCTCGCCGAGAACGTGGCCACCGGTGACGCGAGCGACGCGCAGGCCGCCGAGGATCTGCTGGTCGGGCGCGGCGGCGCCGGCGCCGGCGCGCTGGTGGCAGCCGCTGGCAAGCCCGGCCGGCGGCCCGAGGAGCGACGGCGGGTGCGCCTGGCGCTGGCGCGGCTCGGCGACGCGGCGGGCGCCCCAGAGGTCGCCGCGGGGCTGGCGCTGGCGCTCGCACCTGCGGTGGTCGTCGCGAGCGAGTCCGGCGACGCCGGCCGCGCCGGGGCCGTCGCGGCCGCCGACAACGTGCGCGAGCGCGACGCCGAGCGGCTCGCCCTGGGCCTGCGGCGCATGGGCGCGGGAGCGGCACCGGCGCTGGCGGTGCTGCTCGCCGACGACGCCGCGCCGCTCGCGGCGCGCACGATCGCCGCCGAGCTACTCGGGGCGATCGCCGAGCCGGAGGCGCGCGCTGCGCTCGAGGCCGGCTGCGGGCGTGGCAAGCGCGCGCTGCGCCAGGCCGTGACGCTCGCGCTCGGCCGCCGCGACGCGGCGGAGCTGCCCGCGGCGCTAGACGCCGCACTCGCCGCGCGGGCGGCGGGCGACGGGTCGAACGACAAAGCCTCGGCGGCGGCAAACGCGGCCGAGCGCGCGCGCGAGGCCGACCTGTGGCGCGTGGTCGCCCTGCTGGCGCCCCGCGCCGAAGCCGGCCGCGATCGCGTCGCCGCGGCCGCGGCGTCACGCCTCGCGGCCAGCTCGGCGGTCTCCAGCACTGACTACGAGCTGCGTCACCGCCTGGTCGAGACGCTCGCCGCGGTCGTCGAGCAGCCGACCACGCACGCGCCGCTCGAGGACGTGCTGACGAAGGATGCCGAGCCAGCCTTGCGGCTCGCGGTGGTCACCGGGCTGGCGCGCGCCGAGCACGTCGCCGACCTGTGGGCCGGCCAGACCCTGGTCGTGGCGCTCGCCGACAGCGACCCGGGCGTGCGCGCCGCCGCGCTGGGTGGCCTGGCCGCGCGCAGCCCCGACGAGGCCGCCGCCGATCCATTCCTGGTCGAGCGCCTCGATCGAGACACCTGGCCCGACGTGCGCCGCGCGGCGGCGACCGCGCTCGGCCGCCGCTGCGCGCGCGCGCCCGCCGCTGACGCGCTGTTCGGCGCGATCGACCGCGACACCAGCGACGCGGTCAGGCGCGTGGCGCTCGCGGCGCTGGTCCGCTGCAAGGACGCACGCATCGGCGAGAAGCTGCTGTCGATCGCCGGCGATCCGAAGCAGCCGGGCGCCTGGCGCCAGTTCGCGGCCGTGCAGCTCGGCGTGCTCGCCGACCGCGCGCTGGTGCCGCGCATGCTCGAGCTGCTCGCGAGCACGCGCAAGGACGCCTTCGACGACGCCGGCGCCATGTGGGTCGCAGCGGCGCTGGCGCAGGCACTCGGCTCGCTCGCCGATCCGCGCGCCACCGCGGCGCTCATCGCCGCCGCCGAGGATCCCTCGTTCTGGCCGGTGCAAGCCGCATCGGTCGAGGCCCTCGGCCGCACCTGCCCGCCACGCGGGCGCCGCGCCGCGCGCGCCGCGCTCGGCGCCGACAACGGCCGCGTCGTGGGCGCCGCCCGCCGCACCGTCAAGACCTGCGGCTGGTAGCGGGAGATGGCCTAGAACGTCAGAACGTCACGTCGATCACCCGGTCCGCGCCGGCGAGGGGATCGCCGTCGCCGCTGGCGCCGATCACGAGCGCGGTCGCGCCGACCACGACCACGCCGGTGGCCGCCCAGAACCACCACTTCTTGTAGATGGGCCGGTCCTTCTTGCCTACCGGCCTGGGCGGCGGCGGCAGCGCGATGAGCTTCAGATCGAGCTGGTAGGTCTCGCCCGCCTGCAGCTGCAGGAGCTCCTCGGCGTCGTGGTAACCGTCGATGCTCAGGCGGAAGCCGTGCTTGCCGGCCTCGAGCTCGACGCGCATGGGCGTCTGGCCGACCAGCTGCTCGTCCACCAAGATGTCGGCGCCGGGCGGATCCGAGCTGACGTTCACCACCGCCTTGAAGGGCAGCAGATCGACCTCGACCGTGGTGGTCTCGTTGGTGCCGATCTTCACCGTGTCGAGGAACTCGGCGTAGCCGGCCTTGGCGACCTTCAAGGAGTGCGTGCCGACGGCCAGGGTCAGCGGGCCCGCCATGGGCGACAGGGCCACGGGCGCGCCGTCGATGAAGATCTCGGCGCCCGCCACCGCGACCGCGACCTCGAGCTTGCCGGTGCGGCCCTTGGCCTTCCCGGGCGCCTGGGTGACCGGCTTCCCGGGCTTCCCCGGCGCCTGCGCCAGGGCCGCGGCGGGTGCGAGGACGAGCAGCGCGAGCGTCACGAAGCCAGTCACGAGCACCACGCGCCAGGCCATGTCCATCCACGGTAGCACGGGCCAAGCGGCGCTTGCACGCGCGGCGAAGGCCGCATAGCTTCCAGCCGCGATGTCGCTGGCGTTCAGTCTCGTCTCCAACTTCTTCTCGCCCCGGTCCCACACGATCACGTTCGAGGCCGCCCTGCGCGACCTCGGCTCGCAGGATCCGCGCGTGCGCGCCGCCGCCGCCGACGCGCTGGGTGATACGCCCGAGAGCGAGGACCGCGCGCGCGCCCGCGTCGGCCTCGAGGGCGTGCTCGCCGACGCCCGCTTCGAGGTCCGCTGCGCCGCGGCGCTCGCCCTGGGCGATCTCGGCGAGCTCGAGGCGATCACCGCCCTGCTCGCCCTCCTCGACGACGCGCACCCCGAGGCGCGCCAGGCCGCGGTCATGGCGCTGGGCAAGCTGGGCAACCCCGCCGCCTTCGCGCCGCTCGCGCTCGCGCTCACCGACGGCCCCGCCGACGTGCGCTTCCAGGCGGCGCGCTCGCTCGCCGAGCTCGACCCCGCGCGCGCCTTTGCGCCGCTGTGCGACGCGCTGCGCGACGGCGATCCCGAGGTGCGCGGGAGCGCCGCCGAGGCGCTCTCGGTGGTCGGCGACGTGCGCGCCGCCGGCTGGCTCGTACCCCTGCTCACCGACACGCGCCCGGCCACGCGCTTCGCCGCCGCCAGCACCCTCGCCTACCTGGGCGACGGCCGCGGCTTCGAGGTCCTGCTCGGTGCGCTCGGCGACCGCGACCGCGCCTACGAGGCGATCGAGGGCCTCGAGGCGATCGGCGACGCGCGCGCCGCCGTCTACCTGGCCACCCAGATGCGCCGGATGCTGCTCTCGCCGGTGCTGCGCGTGCGCGCCGCCGCGGCGCTCCTGGCGATCGCGCCCGCCGACGCCCTGGCGCCCGCCGCGCGCGCCCTGCTCGAGAAGTCGAAGAAGTCGCGCAAGCTCGACGTCCGCGGTCTCGCCGAGGAGTCCCTGGAGCGGCTGGCGGCGCCCGCCGCCCCGCGCGGGCCGGCCACCTAGATGATCGACTCCCACTGCCACATAGATGGCAGCGAGTTCGACGGCGACCGAGCCGACGTGCTCGCGCGCGCCCGTGCCGCGGGCGTCTCGCCGCTCGTGGTCGTCGGCACCGGCGCCGATCTCGCCGCCATCCGGCGCGCGCCCGAGCTTGCCGAGCGCGAGCCCGACGTGTTCGCGACGGTGGGCGTGCACCCGCACGACGCCGCGCGCTTCCCCGAGCACGAGTGGGGAGATCTCGAGATTCTCGCCCGATCCCCCCGCGTCGTGGCGATCGGCGAGACCGGCCTCGACTTCCACTACGACACCTCGCCGCGCGAGCAGCAGGCCGCGTCGTTCCGTCGCCAGATCCGGATGGCGCGCGCGCTCGGCAAGCCGGTCGTCTGTCACGTGCGCGATGCCCACGCCGAGGCGCTCGCCATCTTGGCCGAGGAGCGCGCGGTCGAGGTCGGCGCCGTGATCCACTGCTTCACGGGCACCGCGGTCGACGCGACCGCTTACGTAAGCGCCGGGTTCTACATCTCTTTCAGCGGTATCGTCACCTTCAAGGGGGCCAGCTCGGAGCCCATCCGCGAGGCCGCGCGCGTGGTCCCACACGACCGCATCCTGCTCGAGACCGACGCCCCGTACCTGGCGCCGGTGCCGCGCCGCGGCAAGCGCAACGAGCCGTCCTACCTGCCTCACACCGCCTTAGTCGTGGCCGCCTGCGCCGGGCTCTCGGCCGCGGATCTGGGCGCTCGTGCCACCGAAAACACGCGGACTTTCTTCCGCTTGACACCCGGGTAGCTCGCAGTTATAGGTATGCCCTTCAAAACGTTCGAGTTTCCCGAGCAAGTCTGGAAACGAAAACCGTTTCCAAATAGGTAAGGAGTTTCGGTCATGGCCTTCAGGATGGGGCTTCTCGGTAAGAAGCTAGGTATGACGCAGGTCTTTGGCGCCGATGGCGAGCGCATTCCGGTCACCGCAATCACGACGGGTCCCTGTGTAGTTGTCGCCAAGCGCACCATGGAGCGCGACAAGTACACGGCGATTCAGATTGGCTTCGACGAGCAGAAGGCTACGCGAGTGAACAAGGCCGACGCGGGACAGTTCGCCAAGGCGAATGTGAAGCCCATGTCGTTCGTGCAGGAGATTCGTCTCCCCGCAGAGGAGACGGCCAAGTTCGAGGTCGGTCAGACGATCACCGCAGCCGATATTTTCACGGCGGGCGCGGCGGTCGACGTGATCGGCACCTCGAAGGGCAAGGGCTTCCAGGGCGTGTTCAAGCGACACAACCTGGGCGGCTCGCGCTCCACGCACGGTCAGCACGAGTTCTTCCGCCACGGCGGATCGATCGGCTGCCGCCTGACCCCAGGTCGCGTGCACAAGGGCAAGCGCATGAGCGGTCACATGGGTGACGAGCGCAAGACCATCCAGAACCTGGAGCTGGTCGAAGTGCTGCCGGCAGAGAACGTCGTCCTCATCCGCGGCTCGGTCCCGGGTGGCAAGAACGGCTACCTGCTGATCCAGAACGCGGTCAAGAAGACCACGTACAAGCGCAAGCTCCACGAGGTTGTCGAGGAGAAGTCCAAGAACCCGATGAAGGCCTCGAAGGCAGGCGGCGCAGCCAAGCCGTCCAAGCCCAAGAAGTAACTTCGGCTTCCCTGCAGGACGTCACGGGCCGGCGAGGAGACTCGCTGGCCCGTTTGCTTTCCTGCACGGCCCCGCCCAGAACCATCCCGCACCACCTGAAGGCCTCCGAACGCGATGTCCAAGCTCTCCGACATAAAGCACCGCAAGGACGAGTTCCACCAGCGGGCCAAGAAGGAAGGCTTCGTCGCGCGCGCGATCTACAAGCTCGAGGAGATCGACAAGAAGTACCCGCTCTTCAAGCCGGGCGCGGCCGTGCTCGACCTGGGCTGTCGCCCCGGCAGCTGGCTGCAGTACGCGTCGCGGCGGGTGGGATCGACCGGCGCGCTCGTCGGCATCGATCGCACGCCGCTCGACGCCGGGATCGCGGGCGTGCGCAACCTGGTCGGCGACGTGCTCACCGTGACGCCCGCCGAGCTGCTCGGTGACCTGCGCCACTTCGACGTCGTGCTCTCCGACATGGCGCCCGACACCTCGGGCATCAAGTCCATGGATCAGGCGCGCTCCGAGGCGCTGTTCGAGCGAGCCCTCGAGCTCGCCGAGCTCATGCTCGCGCCGGGGGGAAACTTCGTCGGCAAGCTGTTCCAGGGCCCCGACTTCCAGAAGCTCATCCTGCGCGGCCGCGCCGGCTTCACCAAGGTCGCCACGGTCAAGCCCAAGGGCTCGCGCCCCGAGTCGTTCGAGCAGTACGTCGTCGCGCTCGGACGCAAGGCGTAGCCGCCATGGTCCCGCTGGTCGTCAACCCGCACCACCCCGAGCCGCGCAAGATCACGCACGCCGCGCAGATCATCGAGCGCGGCGGCGTCGCGCTCTACCCCACCGACACCGTCTACGCGCTCGGCTGCGCGCTCGACGACAAGAAGGCGATCGAGCGCATCCGCCGGCTCAAGCAGATGGACGAGAAGCATCCGCTGGCGATCATCTGCGCCGACCTGTCCAACATCGCCAAGTACGCCATCGTGACCGACTTCGGCTACCGGCTGATGCGCCGGATCCTGCCCGGGCCCTACACCGTGGTCCTGCAGGCCACGCGTGAGGTGCCGCGGCTCTTGCTCGACAAGCGCCGCACCATCGGCATCCGCGTGCCCCACAGCCCGATCTGCCAGGCACTCGTGCTGGCGCTCGGCAAGCCGCTCATCACCACCAGCGCGGTGCCGCACGACCCTGACGCCGACGAGCCCAACGAAGGCGAGGCCGCGCGCCCGGTCATGGACGTCGAGGAGGGCAAAGCGGCCTGGCCGCACGACCTCGACGTGACCATCGACGGCGGGCTCCTGCCCGGCGAGCCCTCGACGGTGATCTCGCTCATCGGCGACGAGGTCGAGGTGATCCGCGCGGGCCTCGGCCCGGTCGATGGCGTGATCACCTAGCGCGCTCGCCGCCGTGAAGATGACGGGTTGACGGCGCAGCCTTGGCGTCGACGTGGCCTCGGGAAGCAGGTCGGAGATGCCGAGAAGCGCGGGCGGAGCGCGGGGAGGGCAGGAGGGCGGGCGCGCGGCGAGCGGAGCGAGGCGAGCGGAGGGCGCGGAGGGCGCGGAGGGCGCGGGACGTTCCTTGGATCCATGGGGAGCAGAGTCGACGCGTTTCGGCGGCGGTCGGCGCGTGGCCGAGCGCGGGTGGTGCCTTCGTTGCACGCCCTTCGGCAGAGGCCATTGGGGGCGTGCGGACGGGTGGTGCCTTC
>JBKJOI010000669.1:0-25010 GCA_046595695.1 Haliangiales bacterium
CGACCGGCCGCAACGAGGCGCTGCACCTGCAGACCGTGCTCACCCGCGAGAAGCTCGAGGAGCTGACCGGCGATCTGGTCGAGCGGACGATCGAGATCTGCGCCCGGACCCTCGAGGAGGCCGAGCTCGGCAAGTCCGACATCGAGGACGTCATCCTGGTCGGCGGGATGACCCGCATGCCCCGGGTCCAGGAGCTGGTCGCGGCGTTCTTCGGCCTCGAGCCCTGCAAGGGCGTCCACCCCGACGAGGTCGTCGCGCTGGGCGCCGCGATCCAGGGCGCGGCGCTGATGGACGAGAAGAACGACGTCCTCCTGCTCGACGTCACGCCGCACTCGCTCGGCATCATGATCGTGGGCGGTTACTTCCATCGCCTCATCGAGCAGAACACCACCGTGCCGACGTCCAAGTCGCACGTCTTCACCACGGTGAAGGACAACCAGACCTCGGTGAAGATCCTCGTCCTCCAGGGCGAGAGCGACCGCGCCGAGGAGAACGAGCTGCTCGGCGAGTTCATCCTGACCGGACTGCGGCGCGCGCCGCGCGGCGAGGTCGAGGTCGAGGTCACGTTTCACATCTCCGCCGACGGCATCGTGTCAGTGAAGGCGAAGGACCTCGAGACCGGGCTCGAGCAGTCGATCACGGTCACCGCGACCTCGGGCCTCACCGAGGACGAGATTCGCCGCATGATCGACGAGAACAAGGACTACATGCTCGAGGTCCGGGCGAGCCAGGAGTTCGAGAAGCACCGCCAGGCCGCCGAGAAGATCCTCGACGAGATCGAGGGCCTGTTCCCCAAGGTGTCCGAGATTATCAGCGGCTCGGAGTTCGGGCAGGACGCGGTCAAGAAGGCGCGCACCGTCTGCGATCGCGCCCGCGCGGCCATCGGGGCCAAGGACATGGCGCAGGTGGTCGAGTCCACCGAGGCGCTCACGCGCACGCTGAACATGTTCAAGGGCGTGGTCTCGAAGACGAGGCTGGGTTAGGGAGTCTTCCCTCGCTATGACGCCGCCGGATGATGTGCAGGGCGGAGGCATGGACGCTGAGCTACCAGCGCCGGCGCAGGTGACGGCGCGCGTCACCGCGCTGATCGAGCGCGGCCTCGAGCGCTACGGCATCGGCGATCTGGCCGGGGCCATGGGCGAGTGGGAGCACGCGCTCGCGCTCGAGCCGGGCGCCGCCCGCGCGCTCGAGTACATCAACTACGTCCGCGACAACTTCAAGACGCTCGACGAGCAGTTCGCCGCCGCGCGCGAGGTGACCGCGGCGTCCCGGGCGTCCGGCGTGCCGGTGCCCGAGGAGCCCGAGGAGGTCTCGGGCGCCTACGACCTTGTCGAGCTCGAGCGGGGCCAGTGGACGCCGGTGGGCGTCGAGCCGGGCCGCGCCAGCGCGCGCGCGGGCGAGTCCGCGGCGCATGTGGCGCCCGTGGCGATCGACGAGGGCTGGGAGCTCGACGATCTCGCCGCGCCGCTGCCGCCGCCGCCGAGCCAGCCGCGGCCACCGTCGGCCACCGGGCTCGACGCCGATCTCGCCGAGGTCGCCGCGGGGCTGTCGTTCAAGGACACCGGCGCGCCCATCCCGCTCATCGAGCCGCCGCGCAGCGAGCTCGTCGACTACGGCTCGGGTGGCGACGGCGACGAAGACTCGGGCCAGGTGCTCGAGATGGAAGCCGACGAGCCCGACGAGCCCGACGAGCCGACCCGTCCCCCCGACGTCAGCGCCAGCGCGCCTGACACCACGAGCGATCGTACCGTGCCCGGCGGCAGCGAGCCTCCGGCGTTGCCGGATCGGCCGTCGCTCTCGGCCGACGCGATCGCCGCCCTGGGCGGGCGGGTGCCCACCGTCACCATCCAGCCACGCCTGCGCCAGGCGGGCGAGGGTACGAACCCAGGTACGGCGCCCGGGATCTACCCGGGCGAGCTGCCGGCGCCGCCCCATGTGGCCACGCCGTCCGAGCTCGTGCTCGAGCTCAACACGCTCGAACCCGGCGGAGGCATAGCCGGCTTCGATGGTGAAGGCGGCGACGACAACATCGGGATCGAGCTGGGCGACTCGCTCGACGGCACGCTCGGCGCGCGCGACCCGCAGGAGCGCGACCGCGATCGCGACCGCAATGACGACGATGCCGAGACCGAGGCGCTGGAGCCGGGCGTCGGCGAGCCGGTCACCAGCGCGCTGCTCGGTCTCGCTGGCGACGAGACCGGCGAGGCCACGCGGCCCGCGGGTGCGCTGAAGTCGCTCTCCCTGCTGCCCGACGAGCTGCCCACGATCGCGCGCGGCAACGTCGGTCTGTCGGGACCGCCCGCGGCCGGCCTCGGTGACGACGGGCTCGATCTCGAGAGCGACGTCGACGGCGACTTCGAGGATCAGCCGCGCACCTCGGAGCGCCAGCCCATCGAGGTGAGCGGCCGCTCGCCGTTCGGTGGCGACACCGCCGCCGGCGCGACCGAGGGCATCAATGGCGCCGGGCACAAGTCGTCGCCCGGCAGCCCCGCGGTCATCGTCGACGAGCAGCTCTTGCGCGCGCTCGACGATGCCAGCGACGACGGCGAGATCACCAACGCGCGCGCGCGTTTGCCGTCCGACGTCGAGCAGATGAGCAACGCCGGGGACGCCGCCCCGGTCTCCGGCGCCACCGACGAGGACCGCATCCGTCGCCGCGTCAGCGAGCTCTTGCAGCTCGCGCGCGAGGGCGCCGAGCGTGGCGACCACCTGTCCGCGGTCGAGGCCGCCGAGGCCGCCGCTGCCGAGGATCCCGACGGCAAGATCGGCCCGGTGATCCTGCATCGCCACCGCGATCTCCTGTACCGGGTCTACGAGGGTCACATCGGCGAAATGACGCAGGTGCCGCTCCTGGCGGTGCCGCTGCATCAGATCGCCGCCGAGCGCCTCGACCACCGCACCGGATTCCTGCTGTCGCGCATCGACGGTCTGCTGTCGTTCGAGGACATCCTCGATGTCGCCGGCATGCCGCGCCTGGACGCGTACCGAATCTTGTCGAATTTGTTGCGCCGCGGCTTCATCGAAGTCAGGTAGATTCGCTCCGTTTTTCGGGTTCGCCCCACGGAGAGAAACGCCGATATGTCGATCAAGAAGCTGGTGCTGGCCTATTCGGGTGGTCTGGATACGTCCGTTGCGATCCGCTGGTTGAAGGAGAAGTACCAGTGCGAGGTCGTGGCCTACTGCGCCGACGTCGGCCAGGAGGAAGACCTGGAGGGCGCCAAGAAGAAGGCGCTCGGCACCGGCGCCTCGCGGGTGTTCATCCACGACCTGCGCGAGGACTTCGTCGCCAACTACGTGTGGCCGTCGTTGCGCGCGGCCGCGCTCTACGAGGGCGAATACCTGCTCGGCACCTCGCTCGCGCGCCCCTGCATCATGAAGGGCATGATGGAGGTCGTCGCCGACGAGAAGGCCGACGCGATCGCGCACGGCTCGACCGGCAAGGGCAACGACCAGGTGCGCTTCGAGCTGGCCGCCTACCACTTCGATCCGGGCATCAAGATCATCGCGCCCTGGCGCGAGTGGGAGTTCAAGTCGCGCTCCGCGCTCATCGCGTACACCAAGGAGCACAAGATCCCCATCGAGGCCACGCTCGAGAAGCCGTACTCGGTGGACCGCAACCTCTTCCACACCTCGTTCGAGGGCGGCGTGCTCGAGGATCCGTGGAACGAGCCGGATCCGGCCATGTTCCAGCGCACGCGCGCGCCCGAGAAGGCGCCCGACGAGGCGCGCACCCTGGAGCTCGAGTTCGAGCACGGCAACGCGGTGGCGCTCGACGGCAAGAAGCTGTCGCCCGCCACGCTGCTCGCGCAGCTCAACGTGATCGCGGGCGAGCACGGCGTCGGCCGCGTCGATATCGTCGAGAACCGCTTCGTGGGCATGAAGTCGCGCGGCGTCTACGAGACCCCGGGCGGCACCGTGCTGCACAAGGCGCACCGCGCCGCCGAGTCGCTCACCCTCGACCGCGAGGTCATGCGCCTGCGTGACGATCTCATGCCGCGCTACGCGGCCCTCGTCTACAACGGCTTCTGGTTCGCGCCCGAGCGCATCGCCCTGCAGGCGATGATCGACCAGATGCAGCAGCCGGTCACCGCGACGGTGCGCGTGCGCCTCTACAAGGGCGTGGCCACGGTGGTCGGCCGCAAGGCGCCACGCTCGCTCTACCGCGCCGACGTGGCGACCTTCGAGGAGGAGAGCGTCTACGACCAGGCCGACGCCGGGGGCTTCATCAAGCTCAACGCGCTGCGCCTGCGCATCCAGGCCCAGGCCAACAAAAAGTCGAGCTAAGCCTCAGCAATCACGCGGGGTTGTCCCGCTGTTGCCGGACCCTTCCCGCGCCCATGCCGGTTCCGCCGAGCCTTGTGCGCTGCGTCATTTGGCGCATCGCCCCGCGCCGTACTAGACTGTCGATCACTAGTTGGCTTTCGGAGTACTCGGTGACGTTAACGAATCGGCAGTGTCTCACGGGCCTCGCGCTCGCCCTGGTGGCGGCATGTGGCGACGACAGCGCGCACGGCGACGACGACGCGCCCAGCAGCGCCGATGGCGGCGTGTCGGCTTCCGACGCCGGGCCCAGCCCGACCTCCGCGCTCGATGGCGCGTGGCTGTGGCTGTACACCGATGCTGGTGGCAGCTCGCCGTCCCTTGTCTGCAGCGTCGCTATCAGCAATTCGATCTTCGACGTCACCTGTCCGCAAGGGCGCCTGCCCCGCGAAGCAGGCACCGACTGCACCCAGCTCCGCGACGACTTGCACATCTACGGCACGCTGGCGGGGCGCCTCGACGGCACGCTCGACACCATCGTCGAGTACGACGGCGCGGCGTGTGCCAACTACGGCTACACGAGCGGTGCGCCATACCCGCTGCCGGCGTTCGCCCAGATGACCGCCGACCACCTCGAGACCTTGCCCCTGGGTGCCTTCCTGAGCGACCTGGGCGGCCGCTGGGACTACCGGCTCATCGACGCGCGCAACACCGAGGCCGACGTCGACTGCGACGTCCGCCTCGCGCTGCCCACCGCGGGCCCTGGCGTGAGCGTCGAGATCGCGTGCCCGCGCGGCGTGGCGATCGAGATCATCCCCGGCTGCAGCCAGGAGACGTTCTCCACGATCAGCGCGAGCCTGCGCCCCGGCGAGCTCGCCGGGGAGCTCGCCAATGAGCTGCGCCACGAGGGCGAGACCTGCGGCACGGTTTACCCGCCGGTGGTGCGCGAGCTGCACGGCACGATGGAAGCGTACGCGGCGCCGTAGCGCTGCCCCCGGCCGCGCGCGCTCCTACTCGAACGGATCGAAGGTCTCGTCCTCGAGCTTCTGCCGGCGCGCCGCGTGGACTTCTTTCACGTAGCGTATGAGTTGATCGACGTACACGTCGAACGACGGGCAGCGGATCCCCGAGCCCTCGAGCAGATCGGCGGTATGCCGGGCGTTGTAGAAGGCGAGGTCGTCGATGCCCTCCAGGAACGCCCGCGGCGCGCGGGCCAGCTTGTCGAGCCCGGGCGTGCGCATGATCGCCCTGGCCAGCCCGGTCGGGATGAAGCCGCGCGGCTGCTTCTTGTGCGCGCGCTCGGCGACCAGCGCGTAGACCTGCCGGCCCGACAGCGGCATCGGGTCGACCAGGTGAAACGTGCCGCCCGCGGCGCGCTCGTCGAGCGCGAGCCGGTAGGCGGCGTCGATCACGTAGTCCACCGGCACCAGGTGCAGCGGCGCCACGCCGCGCCCGGGCAGCGGCAGGTGCACGTCGAGCGGGCTCTGCACGATGAGCACCATCAAGTAGTAGGGCCCGTCGAACTTGTCGATCTCGCCGGTCTTCGAGTCGCCCACGATCACGCCGGGCCGGAAGATGGTCACCGGCAGCTGCCGCTGCGCCGCGCGCGCCAACTTCTCGGCCTCGAACTTGGTCTCCTCGTAGGAGTTGTGGAAGCCCTGACCCTCGTCGAGCTCCTCCTCGAGGATCACGCCCTTGCGTCGGCCCGACACCGCCGCGGTCGAGTAGTGGCACAGCCGGCGCAGCCGCTTGCACTCGCGCGCCAGCTCGATCACGCCGCGCGTGCCGTCGACATTCACGCGCGCCGCGATCTTGCGCTCGACGCCCAGGTAGTAGATCCCCGCCATGTGGTGCACGGTCGTGACGCTGTCGGCGAGCGCGCGGTATTCGGCGCCGGAGAGCCCAAGGTCCATGTCGCAGACGTCGCCGACGATCACCTGCACGCGCGCGCGCTCGCTCGCCGGCAGCGGCGCGAGGAACTCCTCGGCGGCGGCCGCGAACTTGTCGCGCGCGAGCAGGGACACGCGCGCGCGCGGATCGGCAGCCAGCACCTTGCGCGTCATGCGACTCGCGGTGAACGACGGGAAGCCGGTGATGAGCACGGACTCCTCGGGGGTCGGATCCTCACCTTCGTTGCTGATGGCGCTCATGGCAGGTCCCCCGTATGCCGCAGTTCCTCCCACAGCGCCACCACCTGTGCGTGCGTGGCGTCGGGGAAGCCGTCGTTGTGGATCACATGGCTCGCGACCGCGAGCTTGTCGGCGAGCGGGAGCTGCGCGGCCAGGCGCGCGCGCGCCGCCGCCTCGTCCAGGCCGTCGCGGCGCATGAGCCGCTGCAGCTGTACCTCGGGCGCGGCGCTCACCACGATGAGCCCGTCGAGCGCGCGGTGCAGGCCGTTCTCGACCAGCAGCGCGGCCTCGTAGATCACCACCGACTCACCGGCCGCGACGTGGCGCGCGATCTCGGCCTGGCCGGCGGCGCCGATGCGCGGGTGCGTGATCGCGTTCAGGCGCGCGCGCGCGGCGGGATCGGCGAAGACCAGCTCGCCCAGCCGCTTGCGATCGAGGCTGCCGCCTTCCGCGAGCACGCCGGTGCCGAACTCGCGCACGATGTCCTGGTACGCGGGCTGCCCCGGCTCGACCACCTGGCGCGCGAGCACGTCGGCGTCGAGCACCTGGGCGCCCAGGTCGCGCAGGATCGCCGCGACGCTGCTCTTGCCACTGGCGATGCCACCCGTCAGCCCGATCACCCTCGTCCGTCCCACCGCGTTGCATTCTATGCGCGCCCCGGCGTGGTAAGAAGGGCCAACATGCGCTCTACGCAGCTCCCGGCGGCCGTGCTGACGGCCTTCGCTTCGTTCGCCCCGGGCGCGGCGATCGGAGCGGGTCTGCGTGCGGCGGTGTGTGCGACCGTGCTCGTGGCCTCCGTACGCGGCGCGAGCGCCGCGACGGCCGGGTACCTCGGGGCAGCCGCCTGCGGTGCGTGCCACCCGGCTGCGCAGCAGGCGTGGGCGGCCTCGGCGCACGCGCGCGCGTCATCGTCCGACGTGCTCGGCCGCCGCGCCAAGGACGCCGCCTGCCTGGCCTGCCATGCGACCGGGGAGGGCGGCGACCGCTCCCGCCCGCTCGCCGGCGTGCAGTGCGAGGCCTGCCACGGCGCGGGCGCGAGCTACGCCGCCGCCGACATCATGCGCGACCGGCCGCTTGCACGCGCGCTCGGTCTGCGCGATCTATCGACGGACCCCGCCGCGATGTGCGTCCGCTGTCACCGCGAGGGTGGCGGCACCCGCGCCGCCCCGTTCGACTACGCCACCGCGTGGAAGCTGATCGAGCACCGATGAAACGAGCCCTGTCATGAAAGCCCGCTCCGCCACCTTCATTGCCTCGGCGCCGACGGCCGCGTCGTTCCCGCCGCCGGGCGCGCCCGAGATCGCCTTTGCCGGCCGCTCCAACGTCGGCAAGTCGAGCCTGCTGAACGTCGTCTGCGGCGTGAACCAGCTCGCGCGCACCTCGTCGACGCCCGGGCGCACGCGCGCGCTCAACTGGTTCGCGGTCGTGCCGCCCAAGGGCCCCGACCTCGCGTTCGTCGACCTGCCCGGTTTCGGCTACGCCAAGGTGCCGCACGACATGCGCGACTCGTGGCGCCCGCTCATCGCCAACTTCGTCGAGCGCCCGTCGCTCAAGCTGTTCATCGTGCTCGTCGATCTGCGCCGCGGCCCGGAGAAAGAGGAAGCCGAATTGTTCGATTGGCTCGATCAGCTGGGCATTCCGTCTCTGCTGGTGCTCACCAAGGCCGACAAGCTGTCCAAGTCGCAGCGCAACCTGGCCGCGCGCGAGCACGGCAAGGTCCTGCGCCGGCCCTCACCGGCGCTGACCTTCTCGGCGCTGTCGGGCGATGGCGTGCCCGAGCTCTGGCGGGCGATCATGTCCAAGGTCTAGAATCGCAGGCGGTGACCTAGTCCATGGCTCTCTCGCCCAAGAGCAGGCGCCTCGAGATCGTGCCCATGCGCCCCGCCGATCTCGACGAGGTGCTCGAGATCGAGCGCCTGTCGCACCGCTCGCCGTGGTCGCGCCAGGTCTTCATCGAGGAGCTGTCGCGCGACTGGGCGCACCTGGTGGTGCTCAAGGAACGGCGCCCGAGCGGCCTCACCGCGGTCGCGTTCTGCAACTTCTGGCTGGTGCGCGACGAGGTCCACGTGCTGAACGTGGCCACCCATCCCGATGAGCGACGCCACGGCCACGCCTCGCGCATGCTCGAGTGGGTGCTCGAGTTCGCCGGCCGCCACGGCTGCCACTACCTCACGCTCGAGGTGCGCCGCGGCAACCAGGGCGCCATCAAGCTGTACCGCCGCTTCGGCTTCCGGCCGGTCGGCATCCGCCCCAACTACTACGTCGAGGATGGCGAGGACGCCATCGTCATGCTGCTCGAGCTCACTCCAGCCGGGCCGACTCCCGAGGAGACCACCTGATGAACCGACCGATTTCCGCCCTGCACGTGTGTGGCTGCGCGTTCGCCCTGCTGGCCGCCTGTGGCGGCGGCGACGCCGAGCCGGACGCGGGTCCGCCTGCGCCCGACGGCCCGCTGCCTGCGGGCACGTTCAGCCTCACCTGGTCGATCACGGACGCCGCCGGGCCGGTCGACTGCGACGACGTCGGCGCGACGCAGGTCGTGCTGACCTTCTTCCCGTCGAACGCCTCGCCCGGCTTCGTGGAGTCGTTCACCTGCGCGTCGGGCATGGCGACCACCGCGCTGCACACCGCGCAGACCTACGACATCGACATCACGCTGAAGAACGCGTCGGGGCAGCCGCTCGACATGCTCGACACGCGCATCCAGGATCTCGCGCTCGTCGCCGGCACCAACACGCCCATCCCGGCGGTCGCCTTTACGGTGTCGCGCCTGGGCAACCTGTCGTTCAAGCTCGACGTGCCCGGCGCGTCGGGCAATAACTGCGCCGACGAGGCGTCGAGTGGCGCCAACCTCACCGGCGTGCGCGTCGAGCTGCGCGACGCCGCCAACGCGTGCGTGCCGACCGCGTTTGCCGTAGCCGCGGGCGCCTTCGATCCGGCACAGACGATCGCCGCCGCCTGTCCCGCGGTGATCTCGCCGTGCATCGAGAACGATCAGCTCATCAGCGCCACCGCGGTCACCGCGGGCAGCTACCGCCTGGTGCTCACCGGCTACGAGGCCGACTCGACCGACGTCGCCTGCTACGACAGCGAGACCCTGCTCACACTCTCCGGCGGTGGCAGCGAGACCAACCTCAACACCGTCGGGCTGCCCATCGATGCCGACAACGCGGCCTGCGTCACGCCCTAAGCAAGCGTCGCGCCTCGAGATCGTGACCGGCGCCGGCCACCACGATCGCTCCATTGGACTGCAGCACCAGTGCCCGCCCGGTCGACCTGATCGAGCCTATCTTCACCGCCGCTGCGCCGTCGCCCGAGACCGTGTGGGGCGTGGCGTCGAGCGCGCCCGCGATCGCGTACTGCTCCTGGTCGAGCGGCTCGACCGAGGCGCTCAGAACGGAGCGACGTCTACGGGCGCTCTGGTCGGATCGTCCTGCGTCAAGACGACCGCCCCAACGACGGCTCCCGTGACGACCGTACCCGCGATCGCCCATATCCACCATTTGCCGTACCACGGCGACTGGTCCGCGCCCTTGATGCGGAGTCGCGGCTGAACCTCGACGGTTCCATCGGGCGGGACATTGATCGCCAGCGTGAAGTCTTCATAGCCGCTCTTGCGAACGCGGACGTCGTAGCTCTGTGGCGCCTCTACGACCACGGGCATGATGGGCGTCTGGCCGCGCTGGATGCCCCCGATCTCGACGCTCGCGCCGTCTACGCTCGAGCTCACCCGGATGACGCCGAAGCGGCGGAAGTCGCTGCGCGGTAACAGACGGCGAAGGTAGCCCTCGAGCCGGTTGTCGTCAGGCTGCTCGTCGGCCGCGAGCGAGTCGTTTACGCGTGCACGCACCTTGCCCGACTTGACCTCGACGATCTGCAGCGCGACGATCAAATCGCCGAGCTCGCTGATGCCGACCAGCAGGACGTCATCGACCTTGAGGCGCGCGCCGATGCGCGCCACGCAGGGCGGCTCGCCAGCACAACGGGCCAGATCGTCGGCCATGCGCGCGCCGAGTGCGCGGCGGGCGTCGTCGCCGTCGACGACATCTAGAGACGTGGTTCGGCGCAGGATCAGTGCCAGGCGCAGCCCCAGATCCGAAGCACCCGACGAGCCAGATCGGACCTCGAGCACCGCAATGCGCCGTCTTTCCTTCGCGGCCGCGGCGGGCCGGATGTGCAGCGGCACGAGCGCAAGCAGGAACACAAACGCCGATGCCGCCGCGCTAAAACGCCGCAGCGTCAAAGAACCCCTCGGCGGCTCAACGATCACCGTAGAGCACCGCAATGTCACCGGGAACGAACTGCGCGTTCGTCTCGTCTTGCCCGGCGGACCTGGTGCAGGCGAAGTTGTCGAGGAACGCCGAATCGAGGACCCAGGTGACGTCACAAGAGGTTCGCACGCGCTGCAGCGGCGAGCCGGTCGGTGCGTCGAGCAACTGGTACTCCCACGTCGAGATATCCAGCGCGGGCACGGTGGACGGGTAGGGGAACAGCGCCGGACCGACTGCTGACGAGTGGTAGGCCGCCTTTACCACGATGGCAAGACGCGAACCGTCGGGCAGCACAGCGAGATCCGTGGCCTGCACCGAGTCGGCTGCGACGCGCTGCTCAGCGGATTGCCCGGGAGCCTCGAAGCCGCTCCCGACAAGACGCGCACGCTCTTCTGGCACGGGCAGCTCGAGGAGCGTGGCACCGTTCGTCTCGATGCTGCGTTGAGCGAGCAGCAGGTGCGCCTCGCCCACACCGCCCTCGTGTCCGACCGCCCATACCCGACCGCCGCCTGCGGCCACCGTTGTCACGCCTGGCACGACCATGAATTCCTCCAGCGCGAAGACTTCCACGTTCGAGACCGTGGCGACCGTGCCGTCGCACGGAAGCGCGATGAACACCCTGCCGCTCTGGCCATCAATCGCGAGGTCCGATGCAGCCCGTCCGAGCGGCAGGGGACTGGACGCCACGCCTGACAGCAAGTCGATGGTGACCAGCGATGCCTCTGCGGCGCAGTTGACACCGTCGTTGGCGTTGACGAGCGCCCAGGCGGTGGCGTCCTTGATGGCCACGGCCCCGACCTGGCCTGTCGCCACAAAGTTGGCGCTGCCGATGCCTGCGCGGAGCTCACCGAGTGCGACGATCGAGACGCCGGTATCGTGAGCAACCACAATCCAGCGTCCATCGGGCGATACCGTCATGTCGCGCGCACCCGGCATGAGCGGTACGCTCGACGTGGCCTGGGGCATATGCGTCTCGGTGGTCACCAGCTGCAGCCCGCCTGCGTCGACCACGACAATCTCGGCGCCATCGCTGGTGACGGCTATTGCCGTCGGATTCACCGGTCCAGTGATGACGCTTGCGTAGTCGTTGGCGCTGGCGTCCTTCGTGGTGTCGAAGGCGATCAGGCCGGTCGACCCGATCAGATACGCGAAGGGGCGGCGCATGCGCACGACCACGTCGACATCCTGGCCTTGGCGCACGTTCACGGGGCCGTCTCCGCGGCCGAACCCCACCATGCGCCCCGCGGCGGTGGTCGCGACTACGGTCATCCGCAGCCCATCGGCGATGGGTACGTCCCCCAGCGCCATCGGGTCGCCGGGATTGGGCAGCGCGCGCGTCTGGCTCTGGGACGGCATGCCGTCAGCGGAGACGATCAGGGTCAAGCTGGCGACGAAGCTGCGATCGAGCGGGTTCAGTTTCTCGTCGGTCGGCGCAGACAGCTGCAAGTGCACAGCGGTGTCCTGTACGCACCCCGCGGGCGCAAGCGCAGCGACCGACCCCACCAGAATCGCGAGGAGCGCCGCCAACTTGCGATCACACATCCTGGCCGATCGCTTCATTCTTAAGTCGACGCTACCATTTACGCACGGGCCCAACAACCGTATCATCCTTGGTTGGTGATCGAGGCTGCATCCCACGGGCTCACCGGCGTCACGCCGGAAATGCCGAAGGTTTTCGGTCGCTACCTGCTCTTGCGTCCGCTGTCCCGCGGCGGCATGGGCGAGGTCTTCCTGGCGACCAGCGGCGAGCTCTCGGGCTTCGAGAAGCTGTGCGTCATCAAGAAGGTCCTGCCGCACCTCGCTGAGGACCAGGAGTTCATCCGCCGCTTCATCGACGAGGCGCAGGTCGCCATCAAGCTGGCGCACGCCAACATCGCCTCGGTCTTCGAGGTCGGCATGGCCGACCAGGAATATTTCCTGGCGCTCGAGTACGTCGAGGGCCGCGATCTGCGACGCATGCTCGCGCGCCTCTACGAGCGCGGCGAGCGCCTGCCCATCGACCTGGCGCTGCTGGTCGTGCGCGAGGTCGCGAGCGGCCTGGCCTACGCGCACCGCAAGACCGACACCTCGAACCGGCCGCTGAACCTCGTCCACTGCGACATCTCGCCGCCCAACGTGCTCGTGTCGTACGAGGGCGAGGTCAAGATCATCGACTTCGGCATCGCCAAGAGCGCGCTCCGGCTCACCGCGACCAATCCGAGGACCGGCTTCGGCAAGCTCGGCTACATGGCCCCCGAGCAGCTCGTGCGCGGCGGCCACGTCGACAAGCGCACCGACGTCTACGCGGCGGGCGTGCTGCTCTACGAGCTGCTCACCGGCGAGCGGCTGTTCGCCCTGCCCGAGGGCTTCGACTACAAGGAGGTCGCGCGCGCGGTCACCCAGGGCAAGCACCCGCTGCCGTCACACCGCGATCCGCGCCTCTACGACTTCGATCCCATCGTCGTGAAGGCGCTCGCCACCGACGCGAGCAAGCGCTACCAGAGCGCCGAGGAGCTGCGCGACGATCTCGCGGTCGCGCTCGCGCGCGTGAACCCGACCATCACCGGCGACCGCCTGGGCGCGTGGGTGCGCCAGCTGTTCGCCGAGGAGATGCTCGACGAGCGCAAGCTGCTCGAGAAAGCGTCGGAGATGGATCTCTCGGCGTTCGCCGACGAGCTCACCGACAGCCGCATCCACACCGTGTCGTTCGCGCTCGCCAGCGCCGCCAGCCTGGCCAAGGGCGGCCCGCCGCCGCCCATGCCGCCGATGTCGGCGGACTCCGGCCACACCGCGCTCGTCGACAAGACCACGCCGCACCCGACCACGCGTGCGCGCGCCCGCCGCGGCTTCGTCGCCGGGGTCGCGGCCGCGTCGCTGATCGCCGGCGGTGCGCTGGTCGCGCTGGTGATGAACCGTGGCGGTACCGAGGCCATCGCCGATCCCGGCGCCACGCTGGTGGCCGCCCCGTCCGCGGTGCCGGTCCTACCCCCCGACCCTGAAGACGGGGTCATCGTGCAGCCGCTCGCCACGGTGAACGAACTCCTCCACGACGCTGCGCCCGCGCCCGTGCTGGTCGCCGATGCGGCCGCGCGCGCCGTCAAGCCGGCGCCGCCGCGCCCGAAGGATCCGCCGCGTGGGCGCGACAAGCCGCGCGTTGCCGCGCCACGCCTCGCCGTGCCCAAGGAGAAGGACCCGCCGCCGGTCGCCGCGCCCTCGGCGCAGGCGGTCGAGTCCAAGTTCATCGCGGTGAAGAAAGAGTACGCCGGATTCCGCAAGTCGTACGGCAGCCGCCTCGACGAGGAATGGAACGACATCCTCGACCTGGCCACCTACGGCCGCGGCGACGACCGCTACCGAAAGCTCTCCGCCAAGCTCGATCGCTTCCGCGGTCGCATGGCCGAGATCAAGAACGGCCAGTAGTCGCCCCGGAGGTCGGTCGACCATCGCTGAGCGTCGGGCACCTTCGCGCGCCGATCTCCCACAGCAGCCCCCTCCCGGAGCGATTTAACTACCACGAAACATTTCTGAAACATGGGCTCGGTAAAACCGACCGCATGAAGAAAATCGAGGCGATCATCAAGCCCTTCAAGCTCGACGAAGTGAAGGAACGCCTCTCCGAGATCGGCGTTCAAGGCATGACCGTGACCGAGGTAAAGGGTTTCGGACGTACCGGCGGCAAGAAAGAGGTCTACCGCGGTTCCGCATACGTGGTCGACTTCGTGCCGAAGGTAAAGATCGAGATCATTGCCAAGGACGACATGGTGCAGCAGATCCTGTCGACCATCGCGGAAGCTGCCAAGACCGGCCGGATCGGGGACGGGAAGATCTTCGTCACCCCCGTGGATGAAGTGATTCGTATCCGCACCGGCGAGCGCGGCGAAGACGCGATCTAGCTCTTCGATCGCAGCTTCTCGCGTACGCTGGCGTCGCCAGCACCACGAGCAATGTCGCTAGACAACATAGAGTGCCAAGAGGAGGCCGAGCATCATGACTCCGAGTGAGGTCGTCAAGTACGCGCAGAAGAACGGTGCGCAGTTCATCGACTGCAAGTTCATCGATTTCCCGGGAATGTGGCAGCACATCACCTTCCCGATCTGGCGCCTCACCGAGGAGGCCTTCGAGGAGGGCTTCGGCTTCGACGGGTCGTCGATCCGTGGCTGGGCCGCGATCAACTCCTCGGACATGCTGATGCTGCCGGACCCGACCACCGCCATGATGGACCCGTTCCTGGCGGTGCCCACGATCTCGATGATCTGTTCGATCGTGGACCCGATCACGCGCGAGCCCTACAGCCGTGACCCGCGCCAGATCGCCCAGAAGGCCGAGAAGTTCCTCAAGTCGACGGGCATCGCCGACACCGCCTTCTACGGCCCCGAGGCCGAGTTCTTCGTCTTCGACAGCGTCCGCTACGAGTCGAAGCAGAACACCGCGTTCTACGAGGTCGACTCGGGCGAGGGCGCGTGGAACACGGCGCGCCAGGAGCCGGGCGGTAACCTCGGCTACAAGCCGGCGTTCAAGGGTGGCTACTTCCCGGTCGCCCCGACCGACACGCTGACCGACCTGCGCTCGCAGATGGTCCTCATGATGCAGAAGGTCGGCATCATCGTCGAGACCCACCACCACGAGGTGGCGACCGCCGGTCAGTGCGAGATCGACATGAAGTTCGACACCATGACCAAGATGGCTGATCAGCTCATGTGGTACAAATACATCGTCAAGAACGTCGCCAAGCAGGCGGGCAAGACCGCGACGTTCATGCCGAAGCCGCTCTTCGGCGACAATGGTTCGGGCATGCACACCCACCAGTCGCTGTGGAAGGGCGGCAAGCCGCTCTTCGCCGGCGACCAGTACGCGGGCATGTCGGAGATGGCGCTGTACTACATCGGCGGCATCCTCAAGCACGCGAAGGCGCTGTGCGCCTTCTGCAACCCCGGCACGAACAGCTATCGCCGCCTGACCCCGGGCTACGAGGCGCCGGTGAACCTGGCGTATTCGGCGCGTAACCGCTCGGCGGCAGTCCGCATCCCCATGTACTCGTCGTCGCCGAAGGCCAAGCGCCTCGAGTACCGCACGCCGGATCCGAGCTGCAACCCGTACCTCGCGTTCGCCGCCATGCTGATGGCCGGGCTCGACGGTATCGAGAAGAAGATCCATCCGGGCGAGCCGCTCGACAAGGACATCTACGCGCTCTCGCCCGAGGAGCTCAAGGAAGTCCCGCACGTCCCGGGTAGCCTCGACGAGGCCCTCGACGCGCTGCGCGCGGATCACGCGTTCCTGCTCAAGGGCGACGTCTTCACGCCCGATGTCATCGACACCTGGCTGTCGTACAAGACCGAGCGCGAGATCGATCCCGTCCGTCTGCGTCCGCATCCGCACGAGTTCTCGCTCTATTACGACTGCTAGACGCGAAGCACCCACCTTTCCCTGCACGACCCGCCGGCTCCCATTCTTGTGGGGGCCGGTTTTCTTTTGTATACTCGCGGGAACTCAGCGACTTTTCGGTCTACACCGTCAGCCATCTAGCCTTGGGGAGTGCAGCGCGTGGACATTTCGTCGGTCAGGGAAAAAGCCTTCATCGACATGGTCCGTTGGGCCCCCAAGGGCACGTACTCCCGCCTGATCGGCTATGTGGCAGACCGTAAGCTCCCTCGCCCGCTGCGCGAGCCGGTGTACACGGCGTTCGCCAAGCGTGTCGGTGCGAACCTCGATGAAGTCGAGCGTCCGCTCGCTGACTACCCATCGCTGGGCGCGTTCTTCACGCGCAGGCTCAAGCCCGGCGCGCGCGCCATCCGCGGCGACAGCGGCGCGGTCGTGTCACCGTGCGACGGCGTCGTCGCCGAGAGCGGCGTCGTGCACGCGGGCCAGATGGTGCAAGCCAAGGGGCAGCACTACTCGCTCTTCGGCTTGCTCGCGGATCGCGCCGGCGCGGCCCGCTTCGAGGGCGGCACCTACGTCACCATCTATCTGTCGCCCAAGGACTACCACCGCGTGCACTTCGCCGTGGAGGGCCAGGTGACCGGTTTCCAGCACGTCCCCGGCGCGCTGTTCCCCGTGAATGCCGCGGCGGCCAAGTACGTCGGAGCGCTGTACACGCGCAACGAACGCCTCATCACGTACCAGGATTCGCCCGCGGGCGAGGTTGCCACCGTCATGGTCGGCGCCACCGCGGTCGGGCGCATCTCGGTCACCTACGACGCGGTGCAGACCCACGCCGGCAAGAAGGGCCGCCCGGGTCCGCGCGTGCGCTTCGCGACGCCGCGGCCGATCGCCCGCGGCGACGAGCTGGGCACGTTCCACCTCGGCTCCACGGTCGTCATGCTGTTCGAGCCGGGCCGCGTCCGGCTGCACGAGCTGACGGCAGGCAAGACGCTGCGTCTCGGCGAGATCATCGCGCACGAGGCCGTGTCCCAGGCACGAGGAGGCGCGGCCGCGTAGGCGCGCCATGGCAGTGGACAAGAAGGACTTCGATATCGATCCGGCCAGCGGCGTCGCCGCTGCGCCCGACGATGTCGGCGTGGAGAGCAGCGACGCGACACCACGGCGCAAGAAGCGCACGGGCCTGCGCGTGCCCTCCGACAACGTGCCGCGTCCCGACGGTCGCACCGGTCGCACGCTGCCACCGGGCGAGATCGCCGCGGTCGCACCGGCCGCACCCGGCGAGCCGGTGCCGCATGTGGTGACCATCATGCCCGCGCGGCCCCCGACGGTCCCGGGCGCGCAGGCCGTGATGCCCTCGGCCATGCCGCCGCCGGCGTCGGAGGCGGGCATCATGCGCCTCGGCACCGAGGACCTCGAGGTCGACGTCGAGTTCATCGAGGACGGCAACGCCATCGCCAACGGCTCGCGCGCCCAGCGCGCGGCTACCGACGAGGACCGCAGCGCCGGTGGCGCGCGTCCGCTCGACGACTACGGCGATGCGGGGCTGCCGGCGCTCTCAGACGGCGTGCCGGCGCAGCTGCCGGTCGAGCCGTCGTGGACGCCGCCTGCCGACTTCCCTACCGACGAGCTCACGCGCGACCTCGCCCAGGCCTCGGCTGCGGCCGAGCTCGCGTCGATCATGCCGCCCGACGATATGGCCGGCGAGCCCACGGTGATCGGCCCGCCGCCCCAGCAGTTCATGGCGCCGTCGCCACCGCCGCCGCCGGCGACGCCGGTGTCGTCTTCTTCGGCGAACTCGGCGACCGCCTCGGGCACGTTCACGTCGACCACGTCGCGCTGGAGCGACAGCGGTCCGGTCTCGGCGCCGACGACCGACGCGCCCGACGACAGCGACGACGACGCGAGCGACGAGGCCGAGGTCGAGATCACCGCCGCGAGCGAGGACGCCGAGGAGCTCTCGCCCACCGAGTTCGAGGAAGTCGAATCGGGGCCCACGCCCACGAGCGTGGCGGCCGCGGGCGCGCCCACGGGCCGCGCGTCGTCAGAGTCGGGTGCGGGTGAATCGTCCGCTGGCGCGCCCGCGGCGCCCATGTCCGGCTCGTCGTCGCAGCCGTCCGCGCCGGTGCTGGCGACCTCGGCTTCCGGCGCGGCGCCGGCCGCGTCCCAGCCGCCGGCGGGCTCGCCAGGCGGCCCGCGTCTCTCGGTGCCGCCGCCGCCGCCACCGGCTTCGTCTTCGTCTTCGATCACGACCGCGCCGTCGTCGGCCAAGGCGCCCCCGCAGCCGCCGCCCGCGCCCAAGGCCGCTGCTGCCGCTGCTGCCGCCGCCGCCGCCGGACAGCCCAAGACCAAGAAGCGCAAGGGGAAGGCCTGGTTCGAGGAGATCTTCGACGAGGACTACCTGCGCACGCTGCCGTTCCTCACGCCGCAGGCCACGCAGCGCGAGGCCGCGTTCATCGCCGACGTGCTAGGCATCAAGCCGGGCATGCAGGTGCTCGACCTGGGCTGTGGCTACGGGCGCCACGCCATGGAGCTGGCGGCGCGCGGCCACCACGTGGTCGGGCTCGATCTATCGCTGCCGCTGCTCATCCGCGGCGCCGACGAGGCGCAGCGGCGTGGCCTCAACATCAACTTCGTCCACGGCGACATGCGCGAGCTCACGTTCGACGCGCAGTTCGACGGCGCGTACTGCGTGTTCTCGACGTTCGGCTATTTCGACGACGAGACCAACAAGCGGGTCGCGGTGAACCTGGCACGCGCGCTCAAGCCAGGCGCCAAGCTCGTGATCGACGTCCTGAACCGCGACTATGTGATCGCGGATCTACCCACCCGCGTGTGGTGGGAGGGCGACGGCTGCGTCGTGCTCGAAGAGGTCGACTTCAACTACTTCACGAGCCGCGTGATCTCCAACCGCTCGGTCGTCTTCGAGGACGGCCGTCAGCTCGAGCAGGAGATCTCGATGCGCTCGTACTCGCTCCACGAGCTAGGCAAACTTTTGCATACGGCCGGCTTCCGTGTGATCGAAGTGTCAGGGGGCCTGGCCACGCGTGGCCGCTTCTTCGGCAACGAATCGCGGCAGATCATCGTCGTTGCAGAGAAGCGCCCCGAGGCCGGTGCCGTGGGCGGTGGGAATACACCTACATCCCCTCCGCCGCTCGAATCCGGTCCCAAGTAGCCCGGGTCCTCGCTCACAGTTCCGGTCCCCTGCGAACCAGTGCTCTCCGCACGATGGGGGCGGGGCTGTAGCCTCCATCACGCGCGGGCCGCATGGTCTTGACCTCAGCGCCCGGCAACTTAGCTTGTTGCTAATCCGCCGGACGGAATAAGTCCTCGCCGGCATGGGTATTCCCATCAGGGCGCGCTGTAGGCGCGTCGGAGCCCGGTGACGTTTCCGGGATGGCAACGCATTTGCACCTTCTTCAACGAGAACGAGCCGGGCGCGTGATCGACGCGGGCCAGCGAAGAGGCTGCAAACTTTTTGGCCTCCCCGGCGTCTTAGTAGATAGCAGGCGGAACTCCAGGCGGCCACAGAACACGGTGATCAGACCAGACGTAAATCCGTCCGACCGACAAGGAGCGTAGTTTCCTTCATGAGCAAGACGCCGCAAAAGAAGCCCTTCTTTCCACCCCGCCGCGCGGTGAAGCGTGGGGCGCCGCCGATCATCAAGCCGCGGCGTGGCCCTGCGCGCGCTGACCAGGGCGTACGGGTGGATCGAATGGACCGCATTCAAAAGAAGGGTGCGGCCGCGGCTCTCGCCGACACGGCCGTGCTCAAGGACTCACTTCCCGCCGATGCCCCCGAGGATCTCGAGGGCGTCGAGGCGGCCGCAGGCCCCGGTGTCTCCAGCCTGGGCGGCGACGTGCTCGAGTTCGAGGCACGCGCCGAGAGCGACGACGAGGAGCACGTCCCCATCGAGGACGAAGAGGAGCCGCGCGCCGAGGCTGACGCCGACGTCGAAACCGAGGTCGACCCCGACACCGAGGTCGAGGAGCCCGCGAAGAAGGTCGCGAAGACCGAAGAGGCCGGCAACTTCCTGGCCATGTACTTCCGCGAGATGGCCGATCTCGAGGTCCTGCGCCCCGAGGACGAGTTCCGCCAGGCGCGCGAGCTCGAACAACTCGAGATCCAGCTCTGGGAGCACATCTTTGCGTACGCGCCCGCGCTCGAGCACGTGCTGCGCACGATCGAGCTGACCATGGAGAACTCGCTACCCGAATTCCGCGCCATGCGCCGCGCCGGCCTCGAGCGCGTCGCAGCCGCGGCCAAGGCAACGCCCGGGGTAGCGCGCAAGCGAGCGCCCGCCGGTGGCGACAAGCTGACCAAGGCCTCGCGCAAGGCGGCCGAGAAGCTGCGCGCCATGGACATCGACCGCCGCCTCGTGGCGGTGGTGCTGGGTGAGCTCGCCAAGGTGGAGTCCCAGGCGCCCGGTCGTGTCGTCGAGGATCGGCTCGCCTTCAACCCGCGCGGCGCGCCGTTCCTGGCCTACCATCGCGAGGCGCTGGCTGGCGTGGCCCGGGTGCAGCGCGCCAAGAACGAGTTCGTGAAGGCGAACCTTCGCCTGGTGGTCTCGATCGCGCGGCGCTTCAACCACGGCCGTATGCCGCTGGCCGACCTGATCCAGGAGGGCAACATCGGCCTCATCAAGGCGGTCGAGCGCTTCGACCACGCGCGTGGCTACCGCTTCTCGACGTATGCGTCGTGGTGGATCCGTCATGCCATCTCGCGCGCGCTCGCCGACAAGGGCCGCGCGGTCCGGCTGCCCGTGCACATGATCGACGCGTACCACCGCGTCGCCAAGGCGCGGCGCGAGCTGACCGCCAAGCTGGGGCGCAACCCCACGTCGGAAGAGCTCGGGGAGGCGACGCAGATCCCGTCGGCGAAGATCGAGAAGATGCGCACGTACCTGCTCGACCAGAGCTTCTCGCTCGACAAGCCGGTGTCGGACGAGGACGGGCGCCGCTTCATCGACTTCATCCAGGACCCGAGCGCCGACGAGCCGTCGCCCATCGACGACTTGGCGGAGCGCGCAGTCACCGACGAGATGCGCCACCTGCTCACGGCGCTCAAGCCGATCGAGGCGGAGATCCTTCGCCAGCGCTTCGGCCTGGACGACGACAAGGAGCTGACGCTCAAAGAGATCGGCGAGAAGTATAACCTCTCGCGCGAGCGCATCCGTCAGCTGCAGGAACAGGCCCTCACCAAGATGCGCCGCGCCCTGCAGCGCAAAGACTTGATGTAATCCCACCGAAAGTGCAATAGTGGCGGTACCTTGGAGGTCGCCACATGATCTGTCTCGCCTCGTTCCAGCTCCGCCGCACGTTTTCCGCACCCCTCATCGTCCTGGGGCTCGCTCTGAGCCTCGGTGCGGCTGCGTGCGAGGAGAGCAAGACGCTCACCGTAACGGGCGTCGAGCCCAAGAACGGCAAGTACATCGGCGGTGACCGCGTCTTCGTCGAGGGCACCGGCTTCTCGACCCAGGGCTTCACGGTCTACTTCGGCAAGAAGAAGGCGTCGAACTGCTCCGTCGAGTCCTCGACGCGGCTCATGTGCGACTCGCCCGCAGGCACCAAGGACGACCAGGTCGATGTGCAGGTCGTCTTCGACGACTCGCGCGAGGCGACCCTGAAGAAGGCGTTCAAGTACATCGACCCGATCGGCGACACCCCGCAGACCGTGCGGACGACGCCGAAGGCGCCCGCGGCAGCGCCCTAACCGAGGCACCCCGACCCGCTGACGTCGGTCGCCCATCGAGTACGCGCCGGCGACCGTGCTGACGTCAGTAGTTGACGCGGAAGAGCTGCTGCCCGAGCAGCACGAACGAGCCGTTCTCCAGTGCACGCTCCGCGCTCAGCTTCACGAAGGTGCCGTTCGAGCTACCCAGGTCGGAGAGGTAGTAGCGGCCGTTGCGCGTGGACAGGCGCGCGTGCAGACCGGAGACGTAGCCGTCATCGGGGAAGTTGATGTCGCCGCGCTCGCGGCCGAGCGTGACCGCGTCGCCGAGCAGCGGGAACGCCGAGCCGTCGATGTCCTTGCCGATGATGACCGAGATGCGGCCCCAGTAGCCGGGGTTGGGCGAGCCCATGATCTCGGTGCCGTCCTCGAGCGGCGTCGGCGGCGCGATGGTGTCGAAGCGCATCAGCTCCTGGCCGATGCGGAAGATGTCACCGGGCTGGATCTCTTCTTCGCCGTTCATCTTCACGAACACGCCGTTCAGGCTCTGCGCGTCCTTGACGATCGCGCCGCTCGCGGTGAGCGTGAGTTCGGCGTGGTCGGGCGACAGGTAGCCGTCGTTCTCGAAGACCGGGGCGGTGGTGCGGCCCAACCGGTTGGTGCCCTCGACGATGTCGTAGGTGCCGCCCTCCGAGCCGTCGGGCCGGATGAGCGTCATGCGTCCCTCGATCCGGGGCGCGGGCGCCGGCTCGGGCGGGGCAGGGGCGGGCGCGGGCGCCGACTCGGGCGGCGCCGCGGGTGTGGCCATGGCCGCCGAGGCATCGGTCTCGAGTTTGTAGCCGCAGACACCGCAGAACTTGAAGCCAGGCGGCACCATGGAACCGCACGACGGACACGTCGAGGGCACGGTCGCCGCCGCGGCGGGCGCGACCGGAGCGGCTGCCATGGTCGGCGCCGCGGCCGGAGCGATGGGGGCGGGCGCGGGCGCGGACGCGCCGAACGGAGTTGCCGCGGGCGGCGCGCCGAACGGAGTTGCCGCGGGCGGCGCGCCGAACGGCGAGGGCGCGGGCGGCGCGCCGAACGGCGAGGGCGCGGCGCCCGGAGGCGGACCGAACGGCGAGCCAGCGGCCGGCATCGCGGCCGCCGAGGACATCCCGAACGGCAGCGGAGGAGGCGGGCCGGGCACGCCACCCGGCGTGGGCGGTGTCACCGAGAACGGCGACGGCAGGCCGCCCGGGCTCGACTTCGGCTTCTGCGCCGGCAAGCCGGGCGCTGCCGGCGGCATGCCGGGAAGTGGCACCGCGGTCGCCGGTGGCGAGAACGGCGTGGGCGCGATGAACGGCGCGCCGCCAAACGGCGTGCCCGCCGGCTGCCCCGACGTCGCGGCCGGCAGCTGCCCCGGGTCCGCCATCATCGTCTTCGCCATGGCTTCGCGCGCGTGGTCCGCGGGCGGTGCGGCGGGTGGCGCCATCGGCGGTGCGGCCGCCGGTGGCGGCGCCGCGGCCGGGCCGAGCTCGCCACCGCAGCGCAGGCAGAACTTGTGCTGGTCCTGATTTTCCTTACCGCAGCGAGTGCAGATGATCACGTCCGTGCTCCCCTTCGCGTTCGCGGCCCTGGCGCGTGCCTAGACAATCTCGACCCGCAAGAGCTGCTGACCCATGAAGACGTAGTCGCCGTGTTGCAGCGGCGACTCGCCGTTGATGCGCAGGAACGTACCGTTCTTCGATCCGGTGTCGGTGAGCATGAGCCCGGCGCCGCCGAAGGCGACCTGCGCGTGTCGTCCGCTGATGAATGGATCCTCGGGAAAGTTGATGTCGTTGCCGTCGCGGCCGAGCGTGACGACGTCGCCGGCGGCGCGGTAGATGAGCCCGGTGTCGCCGCCTCGCAGGAGCTGCACGAGGCGCATCTTGGAGGCGCGTCGCGGCGAGGCGTAGAAGAACGTGCCGCCCTCGTCGGGGCCGAGCCCTGCGTTCTCGGGCGGCGTGGTCTCGACGCGCAGCACCTGTTCGCCGACCAGGAAGGTGTCGCCCGAGCGCAGCGGCATGGGCGCGCGGATGCGGATGAAGACGCCGTTGGCGCTGCCCTCGTCGCGCACGTGCAGCTTGCCGTCCTTGTAGTTGAAGTCGGCGTGCACCGGCGACAGGAACGGATCCTCGCGGAAGAGCAGGGGGCATTCGTTACCGCGCCCGGCGACGTGGGTCTGCCCGGCGAGCGTGAAGGAGATGCCGTCGAGCCCGTCGCCCTTGATGAGCACGAGCTTGGCGCGCGCGGCCTGCATCGCGCCGAAGAACATGGTGCTGCGCGCGCCGCCGGTGCCGTGCGGTGCGCTCTGCGGCGGCGCCTGCGGGGCGGGCATGCCGCCCGAGAGGCTGGGCATGGTGGTGCCGCACGAGCCGCAGAACTTGTGGCCCGCCTGCACCGCCGCGCCGCAGGTCTGGCAGGTGACCAGGTTGGCGGCGGGCGCGGGGCCCACCGAGGCGACGCCGGGCGCCGAGACGCGCGGCCGCGGCGAGGGCGGCAGGCCGGAGTTGACCGAGCTGCGTGCCAGCGGCACCGGGGTCATGCCGCTCTTGCGCGGGCCGAGGGCGAGCGGCGCGCTGCACATGGAGCACGATTGCGACTGCATCGGGTTGAACGCGTCGCACTGATCGCAGACCAGGCCGATATCCATGCGCCCAAGAGTTTACGTCTGTGCTCCGGGCAGGTCAAATAATGGAAAATGCAGATGTTTCCGTCCTGAGCCTGGCCGTGGCGAGCGGCGCAGCGTGGCGCGCACGGCGCGTGCGCCGCGCGATCGGTGCGCTTGGGTGCGGACGCCGCGATCCGGCGCGTGTGCGCGTCAGCGAGCGGCGGCGGCCGCGCGCACGCGCCCGTCGGGGTCGTGCTGCGCGAGCTCGGCGATCCGCGCGCGCGCCTTGCCGTTCTTGCTGCGTGCGAGGCCCTGCGCCGCGGCGAGGCGAACCTCGGCGATGTCGTCCTTGCTCGCGGTGAGCAGCGGCTCGAGGACCGCGTCGCCGCCCACGCGGGCGAGCGCGTGCGCGGCGGCCTCGCGCACGAAGCCCGAGTCGTCGGCGAGCGCGCGCGCCAGCGCCGGCACGCTCGCGTCGCCGCCCAGCTCACCGAGCGCGAGCGCGGCCGCGGCGCGCTCTTGCCACGCCGGCGCGGCCAGGCGCGCGGCCACGGCGGTGCGCAGCTTGCTCGCGTCTGCCGCCGACGGTCTGGCGAGGCGATGCCAGCGCGGCGCGGCGGCGAGGGCGGCGGCGCGCACGCGCGCGTCGTCGTCGGCGAGCGCGCTCTCGAGGCGGGCGAGCGCGGCGGGGCGGC